>JAEXAZ010000096.1 GCA_023394255.1 Bacillota bacterium
CACATAAAGACGCCGGGCTTATTCAGGGGCGGCGGAATTTTGCGATGGAGGGCCAGCAGGATGCCTCTCTGTCCTCAGTTGGCAAGGTGTTTGAAAAAATGGTTGCGGGGGAAAGCGGCGTGGGACGCTACTTCTACGAAGGCGTTGAGAAACTCTGTTATTACCGCCCGGTATCCCGCTCCGAGGGCTGGTCGCTGTGTATTTCCGCCCCTGTCGGTGAGATGACTTCTTCTATCAGGGTTGCCATTTTCGGGCAGGTCATCGCCGCTGTGGTCATGCTGATCATCGCGTTTATTGTCATGAACAGGTTTTCCAAGAGGATTGCCGTACCGATTATTAAAATTACAAAACGTATGGAGCTGCTTGCGGAAGGGGACCTTTCCACAGAGGTTCCGATCAGCAAATCGAAAGATGAAGTCGGCGTTTTGACCCGCAGCGTTGCCGAAACGGTTGTTACGCTGCGACAGTATATTGCGGAGATTTCCGAAATACTGGGGAGTGTGGCCGCAGGCAATCTGGACGTTACGGTTTCTGACAATTTTAAAGGCGAGTTTGTACAGTTGGGAGAATCTCTTAACAACATCGTCAAATCAGTGAGCAGCGCTATGGCGGATATCGGGCGTGCGGCTGACCAGGTGTCCAGCGGAGCGGAACAGGTGTCCGGCGGGGCACAGGCCCTTTCTCAGGGCGCTACGGAACAGGCCAGCTCGGTGGAAGAACTTGCCGCCACCATCAATGAAATTTCCGCACAGATCCAGAAGACCGCGGAGTTTGCGAACCACGCCAGAGGGGAAACCAACAAAGCCGGCGCGGAGATTGAAAAGAGCAACAGCGAAATGCATGAAATGACGCTCGCGATGAGCAATATCAGCAATAAATCCGGCGAGATTGCGAAAATCATTAAAACCATTGAGGATATCGCGTTCCAGACCAATATTCTTGCGCTGAACGCGGCGGTGGAAGCAGCGCGCGCGGGCGCGGCCGGCAAGGGCTTTGCGGTTGTCGCGGATGAAGTGCGCAATCTGGCGGGCAAGAGTGCTGATGCCGCCAAGAATACCACGGAGCTGATTGAGGGCACTGTGAAGGCGGTTGATGACGGAACAAAGATCGCGGACCGTACCGCCAAGTCCCTGTCCGCGGCGGTTACGATTGTACATGATGTTGTGGAATCGGTTGACCGTATTTCCGAGGCGGCAAACCATCAGGCGGAGTCCATTACACAGGTCACGTCGGGCGTCGACCAGATTTCCGGCGTTGTACAGACCAACTCGGCAACCGCTGAAGAGAGTGCCGCAGCCAGCGAGGAGCTTTCCGGCCAGGCACAGGTGCTTAAAAATCTGGTTGGCCAGTTCCATTTTGAGAATCAGGAATCTGCGGGGGAACCCGCCGAGGAAGAAGCCGATGAACTTATCTGGACGACGGAAGACGCCGACTCCAAATATTAAGCGGAATTTCAAATTGAAATCCCCATCCAAAATCCCCATTTTCGGATGGGGATTTTTTATGGCTGTATGTTCACCTGCCGAAAAATACTGCTGAAAGGAATCAATATGCGAGCAAAAGGAATTGCTTACACAATTTTATCCGCGCTGCTGTTCGGCATAACTCCGGTTTTGGCAACGTTATCTTACCAGCTTGGAAGCAATGCCGCAACATTGACTTTTTACAGGAATCTAATGGTAACGCCTATCCTTTTTCTGATTCTTTTGATCCGTAAGACAGAATTGCGCGTCACGAAAAAACAATTTCTGGAGATCCTGACAGTCGGAATCCTGGGGCGCGGTGTAACCACATTGATGCTTTACACGGCGTACTCGTATATCGGAATCAGCGCCTCGACAACCCTCCACTTTCTTTACCCGGTATTTGTCGCTTTGCTCTGCCGTATCTTTTACCGCGAAAGGCTTGGGAGAACACGCCTGATTGCTTTGGCATGCGCGGTTACCGGAGTTTTTCTTTTTATGGAACGGGGCGGAAGCTTTACACTTTCCGGAATGCTCCTCGCGGCCGGGTCGGGGCTGACCTATGCCATCTACATGGTTGGCGTGGATAAGCTTGGATTGAAAGAAATTGACCCGTTCAAACTCTCGTTTTATATGGCGGCAACGGTTGCGGCCGGGATGCTGCTTTATGATTTTCCCAGCGGAAAAATTGTTTTGATTCTGCCGATGAAGGTTTTTTGGTATACCTTCATCCTGGCGGTTTCCACTTCATTCTTCGCCGTGGTGCTCCTGCAAATCGGGATCAAATATCTCAGCGCGACGACTGCGGCGCTATTCAGTTTGTTTGAACCGATATGCGGAAGTTTGGCAGGCGCTTTTTTCCTCAGCGAACCGATGACCATGTCCAAAGTGGCTGGAAGCGCAATCATTCTGTCTGCCGCGGTGATATTAGCTATAACCGGGAAAAATTCCGGCAGACGCGAAACGGTTGCTTAAAAGCCCTTACGTGGTCTCTGACGGTTGTTTAAAATTTTATTTCACATTCTTATGCCTGCCTATTTTCAGTAAAATTATGGAATTTGTTTATGGATTATTGAAAAATTCATTTATTTTTCCAAATTTATCCTAAAATCAGAAATAAATACTTTGGTTTCCTCCATAAAGTACGATGTAATAATTAGTGGAGGATTTCTATGAAGAAATTATTTTTTATAAAAAATGTAATTCTGGTTCTGGCAGTTTGCAGTGTTTTTCTTTCCGGCTGTTCTCTTGTAACCACTTTGCTTCAGGACGAAAAAGTCGAGGTTATGGATTTTAATCAGCCGCTGGAATTAAAAAAACCGGTTCAGCCGGTCAAAAAGGATCCCAGTATTCTTTTCATTGGAAACAGCTTCACTTATTATCATGAACTTCCGTCCGTGTTTTTGGAACTTTCCGTGAGCGGGGGCTTCGAACCGGACATCTATGATTTGACGGCCGGGTCCTATCGGCTCCAAATGTTCGCGGACGAGAACGACGAAGTGGGCTCTCAGGTCTATGACGCGCTGGAAGACTACGAATGGGATTATGTTGTTTTGCAGGAACAGAGCCGGATTCCGGCTATGGCGCCGGAGGATCTGATGTATCCCGCCGCGAGGACTTTGGACACGATGATTCATCAGGCAAACGGGGAAACAGTCTTCTTCATGACCTGGGCCTATAAGGAAGGCGACAGCTACGAGCTATTCGGCAAGGAATATACAAGCACGCGGGAAGAGATGCAGACAAAGCTGGCACAGGGCTATATAAAGATTGCTAACGAACTGGATTCGATGCTTGTCCCTGCCGGCATCGCATTTATAAGATGTGCTTCCCAACATCCGGATATTGAATTATGGGATGAGGATTTCAACCACCCCTCTCCCGCGGGGACCTACCTGACGGCATGTGTTTTTTATGCCAGCTTGTTCGGCCAGTCGCCGGCAGGGCTGGCGTATACGGCGGAGGCGGACGCGCAGACCGCTGCAATTCTCCAGCAGGTTGCCGCGGAAACGGTTCTGACGGAATAAATTCAGATCCTCGGCCTCATAGTGAAAGCCGTGTGGCTGTCAAATCGGTTGTTTTTATCTTTTCAATAACAATATTATTTGAGGAGGACATTTTAATGGCAAAAGCATGGAAAGTAACTGTGGATGGAGTGTCCCACGATGTAGCCTACAAAAAGGGCGTGTTTAAGTCGCGCAAGGTGGTTGATGGTGTGGAAACCCCGATCAAGAGCAAAAGCTTCTTCATTCAGCTGATTGATGAGCCGGTTGAATTAGGCGGCAAAACCGCGTATCTGACGGCGATTGGCGCCAAGGCGGATCTGGCTGTTGACGATGTTTATTTAGGTTCCGGAAAGCCCTATGTATCTCTGAGCAATGTACCCGGATGGGCAAATGGCCTGGCAATTGCGCTGATCCTGGTCGGCTGGTTCCTTATCGGTATTTTCGGCATCCTGATTGGTGTGTTCGGCGGCATGTTTGTCATTTCGAAATCCATTTCCGTTGATCAGAAAAATCCGCTTCCGGTCTGTGTGACGATATCAGTGGCCTGTGTGGTTGTGGAT
>JAEXAZ010000111.1 GCA_023394255.1 Bacillota bacterium
CTGGACGGATACCGCGTGCGCACATCGTCCAAAGCAGAACGCCGCTTTGACCTCCAGCCGGTCTTCCAAACCGTTTTCAGAAATCAATTCCTGCAATTTACTGATAATGTTATAGGAACCTTTTACATGACAGGCGCTGCCCACGCAGACCTCCAATGTTAACATAGAGACGCCCCTTTCATCTCAATCCTGTTTGCCGTAATGGACGTGCAGCAGCTCGTGGCGGTTCTTTTTCAGCACGCCGTTGTAAAGCGCCATAATCATGGGGTTTTCCTCCGAGCGTTTGATCTGCGAAAGCTGGTCGGCGTCGTAAAGCCCGCGCGCGCGCGCCTTCCTCTGATCGAAACGTCCGGTCGGCTGGCCCGCGCCGCCGATGCAGCCGCCCCAGCATGCCATGACCTCCACCAGATCATAGGAAACCTCACCGGCGTCAATTTTTTTCAGCAGCTCCTGCGCATTTTTTAACCCGTGGACAACCGCGATCTTCAGCTCTTTTTCTCCGACTGTAACGTTGGCTTCCTTTACAAAGTCCATCCCGCGCACACCGCAGAATTCGATTTCATGCAGTGTGTTGGTGTCTTTCTCCGCGGAGCAGCGGCGGATCACCGCTTCGGCAACGCCGCCGGTGGTGCCGAAAATGACGCCCGCTCCGCTGCCAAGTCCGAAAGGCATATCGGTTGCTTCACTTTCCAGATCCTTAAACACGATTCCATTTTCTTTTATCATCGTACTAATTTCCTGCGTTGTCAAGACATAATCAATGTCATTGATGCCGCTGCGTTTAAATTCTTCCCGCTGGGCTTCTCCCTTTTTGGCTGTGCAGGGCATAATCGCGATCACAACGGCTTCTTTGCCGTCTACGGCCTCCACGGTCTTGTAATGTGATTTCAGCGTGGCGCCGAACATTTCCATCGGGGATTTGCAGGTGGAGACGTTGGGCAGGTATTTTGTGTTGCGGGATTCCACGTAACGCACCCACGCGGGACAGCAGGAGGTGAACATCGGGAACGGGCCGCCGTTTTCCAAACGTTTCAGGAACTCGCTGGCCTCTTCCATGACCGTCAGGTCAGCGCCAAGCGTCGTATCAAACACTTCGTCCACGCCCATCATTTTCAAAGCGGCCACAAGCTTGCCCATCGTGTTTTCTCCGGCCTCCAAGCCGAATTCCTCGCCGATGGCAACCCGCACCGCAGGGGCAACCTGCACAATTACGCGCTTGGTGGGGTCCTGAATGGCTTTCCAGGCACGGCCGATGTCCCCTTTAATGGTGATGGCGCCGGTAGGGCAGACGGCCGCGCACTGGCCGCAGCCAATACAATCGGTGTCACCAAGCTTTCTGCCAAACGCGGGCATGATCTGCAGCTTGGAACCACGGTAGGCAAAATCAATGACGCCCATGCCCTGGACTTCTTCGCAGACGCGCACACAGTCCCCGCAGAGGATGCATTTGTTCGGGTCGCGCAGGATGGAGGGACTGGTTTTATCCAGCGCAAACTTTTCACGGGTATCCTCAAACCGGATATTGCGGATTCCATACTGGAGCGCAAGCTCCTGCAGCTTACAGCGTCCGTTTTTTTCACAGACGGTACAATCGCGGCAGTGCGCCGCCAGCAGCAGCTCCAGAATCATTTTCCGGTGCTTTTGCAGGCGTGCGGTGTTGGTGCGGATCTTCATGCCGTCCCTGGGCTGCATGGAACAGGATGCCTCGATACCGCCGCGCTCATTTTCCACAACGCACATCCGGCACGCGCCGTAAACGGAAAGTTCGGAATAATAGCAGAAGGTAGGGATTTCAATGCCGGCCTTGCGGATGACCGCAAGCACATTTTTTTCCCCGTCAAAGGCAACCCGCTTGCCGTCGATATACATAATTCCTTTACTCATTGCTTTAAGCCTCCTTGATCGCCTTGAACGGGCATGCAGCAATGCAGGCGCCGCACTTGATGCAGGTTTTTGGGTTGATGCTGAACGGTTCTTTGATCTTGCCGCTGATCGCGCCTACGGGGCAGGTTTTGGAGCATTTGCTGCATCCTTTGCAGAGCGCCGGGTCAATCCGGATGACCCGAAGCGCTTTGCAGTCGCCCGCGGGACAGCGTTTCTCAATAACATGCGCTTCATATTCGTCGCGGAAATATTTTAATGTGCTTTGCACGGGGGAGGCGGCTGTTTTGCCAAGCCCGCAGAGCGCGGTTTCGGAAATCGTGGAGGCAAGCTCGGACAGCAGGTCGAGGTCTTCCGGGGTGCCATTGCCGTGAACGATCCGCTCCAGTATTTCCAGCATCCGCTTGGTGCCCTCACGGCAGGGAACACATTTGCCGCAGGATTCGTTCTGTGTAAAGTTCATAAAGAAACGGGAAACCTCAACCATGCAGGTACTGTCGTCCATCACGACAAGTCCGCCGGAGCCAACCATGGCGCCCACTTTTTTCAGCGAGTCGAAGTCCATGGGCAGGTCAAGGTGTTCACTTGTCAGGCATCCGCCCGAAGGCCCTCCGATCTGTACTGCTTTAAAGGCCTTGCCGTTTTTTACCCCGCCGCCGATATCGAAGATTACCTCCCGCAGGGTTGTCCCCATCGGCACCTCGATCAGGCCGGTATTGTTGACATTTCCTGTCAAGGCAAACGCCTTGGTACCCGGGCTGTTCTCAGGTCCGATCGATTTAAACCAGGCTGAGCCATTCAGAATGATTTCCGGAACATTTGCAAAGGTTTCCACGTTGTTGAGAACGGTTGGTTTGCCGAACAGCCCTTGTTCCACAGTGCGGGGCGGCTTGACGCGGGGCATACCGCGCTTTCCCTCGATAGAAGTAGTCAAAGCGCTGCCCTCGCCGCAGACGAACGCACCCGCGCCCCGGTTGATATGGAGTTTAAACTGGAACCCGGAACCAAGAATATTTTCGCCCAAAAGGCCGATTTCTTCAGCCTTTTGAATGGCTGTTTTGAGACGGCTGACAGCCAGCGGATACTCCGCGCGCACGTAAATATAACCTTCCCGGGCGCCCGTCGCATAACCGGCAATCATCATGCCTTCCAGCATTTTATGAGGGTCGCCTTCCATAATAGAGCGGTCCATGAACGCGCCTGGATCGCCTTCGTCGCCGTTGCAGACGATATATTTAACCGGTTCTGCCTGTCGGCGCACCTGTTCCCATTTTCTGCCGGTGGGGAAGCCGCCGCCCCCTCGCCCGCGCAGATTGGATTCTGAAATCTGTTTGCAAACCTCTTCCCCCGTCATCGAGGAGAGCGCTTTTGCCAGTGCGGAATAGCCGCCTTTGGCGATATATTCCAAAACGTCTTCGGCATCGGACTGGCCGCAGTTTGCCAGCACTACGCGGGTCTGCTTTTTGTAGAAAGGAATTTCCTCCTGATGGGGGTAGCTTTTCCCGTCCAGCTGATAAAGCAGCCGCTCGATGAGCTCGTCACCGAGAACGCTTTTCTCGACAATCTCTTCGCAGTCTGACGGCTTTACCTTGGTATAAAGCACGCCCAGAGGTTCAATTTTCAGCAGCGGCCCCATTTCGCAAAACCCGTGGCAGCCGCTTTTTTTCAGGCCGATATTATCGCCGTGCGGTTCATGTGCCAGTTCCACACAGACGTCAAGGCCTTTTTCTTCACACATTTGCTTAATATGCTCGTAGATATGTAACGAACCGCCCGCCACGCATCCGGTACCGCCGCAGACCAGCACTTTCTTCTGTTGTTTTTCCAGCGAACCGGCCGCGAATTCACGCAGATTCACCAGTTCGTCGTAGGAGTGTACACTATGCATCCTCTTTGCCCTCCTTCAGGTCATTGAGCAGTGAAATCGCCTTATCCGGCGTCATCGTGGAGTGGACCTTATCGTTCACGGTCAGGACGGGGGCGAGGCCGCAGGCGCCCAGACAGGATACGGTTTCCACGGTGAACAGCATATCGTCCGTCGTATGTTTTTTCGCCGAAAGCCCCAGTTCCCCGCGGAGAGCTTCCAGAATGGGGATGGATTTACGGACATGACAGGCGGTCCCGTCACAGATGCGGATCACATATTTCCCCTTGGGCTCCAGTGAGAAATTCTCATAGAAGGTAGCAACGCTGAAAACCTTCGCGATGCTGATACCCAGACCTGACGCGATGTATTCCAGAATGCTTTGCGGCAGGTAACGGTATTCGCTTTGAATATCCTGCATGATGGCAATAAGGGAGGAAGGCTGCCGCCCGTAGGCATTCAGAACTACCTCCGCTTTTTCAAAATTGAGCTGGTTTTCCATCTTGTTCACCCTTTGATTCAAATATTTTGCGCACATCGGCACAGAAGAGCTGACGGAGAGGCTGCAAATTAGATAAGAGAAGTTAAGTTTGTCAAATATCAAACAATATTTATGCTTTTTATTATAGCATGGAGGCAAATAACCTGTAAATAGATAAACAAGCCAAAAGCAACAAGAAATTTATATTTTTGTTGCATAAATAAAGACTAATTTTGTGAACTTTCACATTAAAAATGGATTACCGCACAAATTGAAAATCTATTTTTCAAGCAATATGCCTAAACATATAGGAGCCATATAAAAAAAGAATGAAGCAATAATTTCTTATATTGCAAAAAAAGCCTATTCGTAAAAATGCAGGGAAACCTTCATTTGCGGCGGACAAACCAAATTTAGGAGAATAAAGGAGCAATTGACAAATATAGGATTCTTTTTTATAATAAATCTATTCAAAACAGTGAATATATCTGTGAATAGATTCAAACCTCGCCTATTTCTTCGGGCAAATCTGGAAGGAAAATCTGTGAACTATATTTTAATGAAACGCAGCAATAGGGGCATCTTTCAGGGATAGCAACCGGTTGCATCAGTATCGTATTGCTAACCCCCCTATTCAAGTGCGCTTGGATGGGGGATTTTTTTATCAGGAAAAGGCCCGGAACCACCGGAGCCGGAAGGGAGCCATCATGATCAATATCAAGAGACTGGGCGCGTTTTCTTTGTTCTTGCTTGTGCTTTTGGGTTTCCTGCCTTACCTGATGGTTCCTGCAAAAGCTTCCGGACGGGTTGTCCGGGTTGGGTATATTGATTACGGCGATTTGATGAAGCAAAATGCGGACGGCACTGTGGAAGGATATGAAGCGGAGTATTTGGATGAGATCGCCCGGCAGGCCGGATGGAGTTACGAGTATCATTATGATACCTGGGAGAACTGCTTTGAAATGCTAAAAAACGGGCAGATCGACCTTGTATTCGGCGCGGAATACTCAAAAGAGCGCGAACGCGATTTTGATTTTTCGGCATATTCCGTCGGCTGGGAGCTAAGCGTGCTTTATGTGCGGGAAGATAATGACCTGGTTTTCTACGAAGATTATCAGTCGTTTGACGGAATGCGCGTCGGGATCCTGAAAAACAGCTATCAGGCTGATGCGTTCGCACTGTTTGCCGCCAAAAAGGGATTTTCCTATATTCCGGTGGAATATGGGTCTACCCGGGAAGCGGTGAAAGCAATCGATGAAGGAAAAATTGATGCCATGGTTACCGGAAGCCTTTCCTATCAGCCCCACCTCAAGCTGGTTGCAAGCTTTGAACAGGACCCATTTTACATTATGGTGACTGAAGGGAACCGCGCGCTGCTCGACCCCCTCAATGACGCGCTCCGGAAAATCAAGACGACAGACCCCGCGTTTGAATCCCGGTTGTATGAGCGATATTACGGCGACAGTTCTGCTTCGGCGCAGCCGATGTTTACCAGGCAGGAAGCGGAATATGTCCGGAGCCGGCCGGTTCTGAAGGTCGTCTGCAAAACAGGCTGGGAGCCGTATGAATACTGGAATCCGCAGATTTCACAATACTCGGGAGTTAACATCTTAATCCTCCAAAAAATTGCGGAGATTTCAGGAATTCAGATTGAATTCAGGGGGATAAAAGCTGGGGAGAGTTCCGAAAGTCTCCTGAACAGCGGGGAAGCGGATCTGGTTGCGAGCGTCGCCCCCGCCCATAGACTGCATCAAAACCGGAATAGAACGGCTCCGTACCTGAACGTCCCGATGATTCAGGCAATGAATGGCAGTTGTCTGCAAAAGGCGCAGCCGGAAAGGGTGGCGCTCAGCCTTTCGTGGAAATTCATGGAGGATTTCTTTTTAGAGCAGCAGGGCATCAAAGAGATTGTTTGGTATAACGATACGGAAGCATGTCTGAAAGCAGTTAACCAGGGGGAAGTAGATTCTACTTTGATTGATACGTTTTCGGCCTCGGCGCTTCAACAGAATCAATGGCTGAATCACCTGATCATCAGCCAGGGCGGAGAAACCGATGTGCCAATCAGCATCGCTGTCGGCCCGAAAACGGACCCTGTGCTGACAGATGTGCTTAACAAATGCATTCTGCTTATTTCACAAAAGGAAATCAATCGTGCATATCAGACCGCGCAGGCGCAGCTGCTCGAAGTGCGAAAAGAACAGATGGAAAAGCAGAATTTAATTGCGATACCGCTGGTTCTGCTGTTGTTTGCAATCGGGGCTTGGCTGCTGTACCTTATGCATCGGAAAAAACTCGAGCGGGCTTTGACTTTGGATCTGCTGACAGGCAGTTTTAACCTGCAGCATTTTAAAATACGGGCACAAAAACTGCTGCGGGAAAACAAAGGCAACTCCTACTACTTGGTTAAACTGGACGTCATGCACTTTAAAATGGTCAATCAGCGCTACGGAACGGCAATAGGAGACCGTCTTCTGGTCATGATTGCAAATTACGGAAAAAGATATCTTCACCCATGGGAGGTGCTTGCCCGAATAGGCGACGATCAGTTTGCAGCGCTGGTTACCATTGAAACCGCAAGAAAAGTTTTACGGAATGTAGACAATATTCAACAGGAATTTAAGGAATCTTTGCAGTTGGACAGTGACATTATTGTCAAGTGCGGCGCTTATAAAATTGAGGATCCCGACGAGCCGGTGTCTTCCATGATCGACAAAGCCGCCATTGCCCACAGACGCGTCAAACAATCCCCCAGGGAGCATTATGCGGTTTATAATGAAAAATTAAACGAGCAGATTCAGAGAGAAAACCAGATTGAATCTGAGATGGAAGCCGCGCTGAAAAACGGGGAATTCCAGATTTACCTGCAGCCTCAGGTAGAGCTTTCCACGCTGCGCCCCTGCGGGGCGGAAGCTTTGATCCGATGGGTGAAGCCGGACGGAAGCAGACGGCTTCCGGACGAATTTATTCCGCTTTTTGAGCGTAACGGATTCATTGAAAAGCTGGATTTATACGTGCTGGAACAGATATGCAAATGGCTGGGGGACAGGATTCGCGAAAACGAGCAGATCCTGCCCATTTCCGTCAACCAGTCTCGCTATCTCCTGAATGACATGAACTATTTGTCTACTGTTCAAACGATCATCGGACGCTATGGGATCCCGCGGTATTGGATTGAGCTGGAAATGACCGAAAGCCTGTATCTTGAAAATATGGATCATCTTCTGGTTGTAATTGACCGGCTGCATCAGCTGGGCCTGCGCCTGTCCATCGACGATTTCGGCAGCGGCTATTCCTCTTTGAACCTGCTTGGAGAAATTCCGGCCGATGTGCTGAAACTCGACCGCGCGTTCATGAAAAACTGCGATCGGTCGGGTCCCCAACGGCTGATTGTGCAGAAGCTCGTTGAACTTGCCCGGGAACTGCATATCAAGGTAATCTGTGAAGGGGTGGAGACCAAGCAGCAGGAAGCGTTTTTGCAGGAGATCGGGTGCGACGCGGCGCAGGGATTCCTGTATGCGAGGCCGATGCCCATCGGGCAATTCGATCAATATTTAAGGGAACAGCAGGGAGTGGGGCGTAAACAGCCGGACTTTCTGCCAGCGAATCCCTGAAACGATATCAGTCCCCCTGCGTTCTGCGAAAACGTAGAACGCAGGGGGACTTTTCTGTAAGGCAGGAAGGACGTGCCTGGTTTATCCGGGGACAATGGTATGGTATCCTGACCATAAAAGAAGAAAATAATCGTAAAATTCACAAAGAACCATGGAATTATTTAGCACATGTGTTATAATTAATAAAAAAGACTTATTGTTTTGTTTAGTTGAACAGAGCAACGATTTAAAAATCAAAACAGGGGGGCCTTCTGTTGCAAACCGCAATTGCGGATTATCACATGCACAGCAATGTTTCACCGGATAGCAGGGCATCCATGGAGGATATGTGCCTTGCCGCGATTCACCGGGGCCTGCACGAAATCGTGCTGACCGACCATTTTGAAATGCTCCAGCCGAATGTTCCGGCTAATCCGTACACGTATTCCTATCTGGAGGACTATTTCAATCGGCTGAACCGCTGCCGCGCCCGGTATTCCGACCGGCTGCGCATCCGGGCAGGAGTGGAAATGGGGCAGTCTTACCTGGATCTGGAACTGGAGCAGAAAATCCTGCGGAACTTTCCATACGATTATGTTATAGGGTCGGTACATAAGCTGCAGAATATCGACCTTGGTGAAATGGACTACCAGACGGTTGATTTGAATGCGCTTTGTCTAAACAATCTTGAAAAGCTTTATCAGCTGGCGGACCAGAGCGATTTTGATTGTATGGGACACGTGGACCTAATCAAAAGATATGCGGCATACAGCGGGATCAAAGTGAACTGGATGGATTACAGGGAACAGGTACAGCGGATTTTTAAGCGGCTGATTGAACGGGGGAAAGGGATCGAAATCAATACCTCAGGGCTGCGGCAGGCGGCGAAGGAAACGCTGCCTTCCTTTGAACTGGTTCGGCTTTTCTATTCTGTGGGCGGGAGGATTTTAACCGTTGGTTCGGATGCCCACCGCCCCGAAGATGTTGGCAAGGGGCTTGCTACCGCGCTCACAATTGCGAAAGAGGCCGGTTTTACGCGGCTGGCGTTGTTTGAAAACAGACAGCCCAGGTTCCTTTCGATTTGATAAATGGCTAAAATGGAAAGAGTCCCCAGCGATTGCCGGGGACTCTTCTTGCGTCCGGAAGATGAGATTGGTTGAGGAACCTCTGATTTAAGCCTGTGCCAAAGGCTGGTTCGCGGCCTTTTTATTGAAGACAGTGGTTTTCAGGAAGATTGCCAGGAAGACCGCGGCAATCAGCAGCCCAAGGCCGTATGCCAGCGAGAGTAACCCCAACTTCATAAAGTGCAGGCACTCGTCCGCGGCAAAGAAATAGGTGGCGCTGACAGCGGACATAAAGGTGGCGGGAATGGCAGCCATCCAATAATTTTTCTTTTCCTGCCATAAATAGACGGAAGCAGCCCACAAAGCCATCATGGCAAGTGTCTGGTTGCTCCAGGAGAAGTATCTCCAAACGATCGCGTAATTCACAAAACCGCCTACAATGGCACCGAACGCGAGCACAGGGACAGTCAGCGTCAGACGGGGCTTAATCGCCTTCTGATCGATTTTGAACCAGTCGGCGACAGTCAGTCTTGCGCTTCTGAAAGCGGTGTCACCGGAGGTAATCGGGCAGGCGATAACGCCGATCATTGCCAGAATACCGCCAATTGGTCCGAGGATTTTCATGCAGATCTGATAAACCGCGCCGTTCGGCCCGATGTTCGGGTCGGCCAGAACCGCCTGCAAACCGCCGGTATTTTCATAGAAGCAAACGCCCGCGGCGGCCCAAACCATAGCGATAACGCCCTCTGCGACCATTGCGCCATAGAAAGTCTGGCGCCCTTTCTTTTCAGAAGCAAGGCAGCGTGCCATCAGCGGAGACTGCGTGGCATGGAACCCGGAAATCGCGCCGCACGCAACCGTTATAAACATAAACGACCAAATGGGAGTGCCGTTCGGATGCAGATTCCGCAGGGTCATTTCCGGAAGGGGATAACCCTCGAATATCAGCCCGGCCCCCACGCCGATTGCCATAATGATCAGACAAAGGCCGAAGAACGGGTAAATGCGACCGATCAGCTTATCGATTGGAAGCAATGTCGCAAGGAAATAATAGATTAAAATTATGATAAGCCAAAAGTTCTTATCTAAGGTTTTCGGAGTCAGCATAGCCAGCAATCCGGCCGGCCCGACCGCGAATACGGTGCCTACCATCAGCAGCAGAAAGACAGAAAATACACGCATAACCTGCTTCATGCCGGTTCCTAAGTACTTGCCCACGATTTCAGAGATGCTTCCGCCGCCGTTGCGCATGGAAAGCATACCTGTCATGAAATCGTGCACGCCGCCGGCAAAGATGGTGCCCAGAACGATCCACAGATAGACGACCGGTCCCCATAGAGCTCCGGACAGCGCGCCGAGAATCGGTCCCAGACCCGCAATGTTCAAAAGCTGAATCAGAAAGATCTTTTTGTCATTCATCGGAACATAGTCAACGCCGTCCTGCAGCGCGATTGCAGGAGTCTGGCGATCGTCCGGATGGAACACCTTTTCGACAACTTTGCCGTAGGTGAAATATCCGACAACCAGCAGACAGATGCAAAGCAGAAATGTAATCATACAAAAACCTCCTCATTCTGACTTTACAGAGCCTCCTCTGTTTTTCAAAATCAGCTTAGCATGAAATCTGGAGGAATGCATGGGTTTCTGTATAAAACGCATAGATTCGTGTTTAAGTGGTTTAAAATAATGGCTGAATAGCATATAACATATGAACGGACTATTAACAGTCAAACAGCTCTTTTAATGGTTTGATCTGCTTGCGGCTGACCGGAAGATTTTGTGACTCAAAGCCTTTCAGCTTTACACAGGACATCCCGTTGAACCACGGGCAGAGTTCCGCCACATACTGCAGGTTGACCAGATAGCTTTTGTGGATGCGGAAAAATTGGGCGCATGCAAGCCGTTTTTCAAAATAGCTGAGGGGCTGCGTGCAGGTGTAATCTCCGTTCACCGTATGTACCACACAGTTTCTGCCGTCGGTTTCGATATAGGCGATATCGGGAATGTCCAGCAGGACGAGACGTTTTTCGCAGGAGATGGAAACCTTGTTGCAGACGGGCTGTTCCTCCCGGACAGCCGGCGCGGGCGAGGCGCTTTTCAGCCGCGCCTCCAGCTTTTGCACCGCGCGGGCAACCCGCTTCGGGTCGAACGGTTTCATAATAAAGTCCACGGCATCCATGTCGAACGCCTTAACGGCATATTCGTCATAAGCTGTCGCAAAGACGATCTGCACCTGCGGAAGCAGCTTGCGCACCATCAGGGAAAGGGTAGTGCCGGTCATGTCACCCAGATGAATGTCTATAAACATCGCGTCATAGTGGTTTTGGGCGGCAAGTTCCAATGCCTTCTGACCGCTGTCGGCTTCGTCGATCTGTGTATCCGGCGCGCATTCGAGGACCAGGTGGCACAGCTCGCTGCGGCTGGGACGTTCATCGTCAATGACTGCGAGTTTCAAGCAACTCACCTCCGGTTATTTTATGGGGGATACGGATGATAATTTCTGTCCCGCGGCGGGAACTCCGTATCTGCAGGCCGTAAGGCTCCCCATAGATGCTTTTGAGCCTTTTCTGAACATTGGCAAGCCCGACGGAATTCTTGTCCATCGTCCCGCCCCGCAGCTTTTTCAGAATACTGTCCGGAATGCCGGAACCGTTGTCCCGCACCGCGATGCGCGTCACACCGTGCTGGTCACGCGCGGTAATATAAACTTTGCCGACTCCGGCGGTCGACATAGCCCCGTGCTTCACGGCATTTTCCACAATTGGCTGCAAAATGAAGCTGGGCACGATGCAGGAGATGCCTGCGGGCACATCTTCCCTGATCTCGAGCTTTTCCTCAAAGCGCGCCTTTTCCAGCTCCAGATACGCGTTGACATGTTCAAGTTCCTCGGATAGGCTGATCATGTAGTGCTCCGACTGCAGCGTTTTGCGGAAATAGTTGCTCAGAACAATCAGCAGCTCCCGGGCCCGTTCCGGTTTTTCGCGGCAGAACGAGGTAATGGTGGACAGGGCGTTAAACAGGAAATGCGGATTAATCTGGCTTTGGAGAGCCTCGAATTCCGCCTTTTGCCGCAGCTTTTTCTGATATTCCAGCTGGGAAAGTTCCAGCTGAGTGGAGAACAGCTTGGCAAGCCCGCTGATGAACTCCTGCTCTACCTCGTGGGACAGCTTGAATTTGCTGATAAACAGGACCAGGGTGCCGATGACTTCTCCCCGTTGTGTCAGCGGCGCGCACACGGCGGTCAGCCTGGTCAGGCATTCAAAAAAGTCATCCCGCGCATCTGCTTCTTCGGCAATCTGCACTTGGCCTGTGCGAATCGCTTCCTGCACAATCTGCGGCAGGGGGCGCTCCTGATAAGCGTGCAGCCGTTTCAGTTCGCTGCCCGCGATGCTCAGGATCATTCTGCGGTCGGTCACCGCCACGCCGGAGACGGATGCGTGGCTTCGGATAATTTCAGTTGCCTCATCCAGGCTTTTGCGGTCATAAAGCCCTTTGCGCAGGTTTGGCAGACAGCGGTCCGCGATGTCCATCACCAGACGGATGCGGTCGCCTGCTTCCCGGTCCTGCTCGATAAAGACGGAATCAAATACTTTCACAAAAATAGCGACGCCGACGGAATTGAACAGAATCATGGGAATAGAAATCATCTGCACAAGGTTCCAGGCGTCCTGGAACGGTTTTGCAATCAGAAGGATAATCCCCATCTGAATAAATTCAGCGAGCGTCGTGATCAATGCGATGGTCATCCAGCTGTCTTTTTCATGTTTTTTTACGTATTTTGAGAATAATCCGCCGATGCAGCCTTCCACAGCCGTGGAGAGCGCACAGGCGACGGCGGTAAAGCCGCCAATATCGGTCAGGTACCGGTGCAGACCGGCGATGATGCCCGCTCCGATTCCGACAATAGGGCCGCCTAAAATCCCGCCCGCAATGACGCCAATGACACGTGTGTTCGCAATCGCCCCGTTTACACGGATGCCCGTATAGGTGGACAGAATGCCGATAAGCCCGAAAATGACCGACATGGCAAGTTTACGTTTTTTGTCTGCCGTATCGGTTGCGATGAATGTTTTCACAAGTTGCAGTTTGGTAAGCAGATAGGCGATCAGGATCATCAGGCTCATATTTAAAATAATATTTTTGAAGATATCCAGAATCATTTTCATCCCTCCGCTGCTGAACGATGCATTGCTTCCTCTTTACAGAATAAACGGAAATTTTCGAAACGGCAAGCGCCTTTTTACGATTTTGGCAGGAATCAGGCCACTTTTATGAAAAATGACAGAATTGTTTCACTTTTTTATCTGCGTAGTATTTTCAAGAAATAATTTTTCCAATGTTCACCATTTCTTTATATCTTTATGATACAATATAAAATTAATACAGCATAGGAGGCAGACTATGAAAAAGGTTGTTTCTGGGATTACGGCAGTTTTGACCGCACTTTCATTCAGTCTCGCGGTGTCGGCGGCAAGCGGATATATTATTGAGCCGACCGCAAACGATAACAATTCCATTGTTCTTGAAAAAGGGGACCGCACACTGGCGGCCCTGAACTTCCATGCGGACGATGACCCTGACAACTTTTATTTTAAGGTGGAGACGAACCTGAATCAGTGCCTTGCGGCGGAAGCATTTGACGGCCAGGATGCCTATTATTTCAATTTCGTCGTCAATCCGTCCATCCCGGCGACTTCGGTACCCACGCTTGCGATCTATAACCCCTATCTGGATGACGACGGGGAGCCTGCCGTCAAGCCCGAAAAAGTGAAGATCTATCAGGTCCATGATGACAAGCTGGTGGATGTCACCGGAAATTTTTCAGCTCAGGAAGATTCAGATGGAAAATCGTGCTTTGTGACCGCTACACGCAAACCCGGAACCTATGTGCTGGCGGAAAAGAGCGTAGATTCCGAATGGATTCAAACGAAAGAACAGGCGAAAAAGTCTGTGAAGAAAATGCCGGTCATCAGCTGATAAAACACAGGGCGCACTCCGAACTGGAGCGCGCCCTGTATCTATATTAGGAGAAGACTGGCTGATTATCTTCCGGTGAACGGAACAGGCTTGGTGTTCCCGGTGACGGAACCGCCGCCTGGGACTTCTACTACAATGTCGTCGTCATCAGAGTAATTCCCCGACGGCCTTTCCGGCAGATCGGCTTTCCCGTCCGAAACGATATAAGTGCCGAGGGTGCGGGTTTTGATGGTCATTACGTAGTCGTCATCCTCGTTTCTTTCAAAGGTGAATGCATCGGTCACGTCCTCGAGATCTCCGTCCACAATCTCATAGATATAAATCCGGCTGGTACGGACGGTCAGATCGCCGTCGTCGTCCACAAACGGATTGTAAAGGGAAAGGGTGGGCCGTGAGCTGGCCGGGATAGTGGGGCTGCTGACAAAATTAAACAGATAGGCGTCAGTGTCGTCGAAATAGTCGGCATAGTCGAAGGAATTCCAGCGGGTGGACAGACGCGGGCAGTAGAAGCTGACGTCGCTGTCCGCCCGGAAGG
This sequence comes from Bacillota bacterium, assembly GCA_023394255.1. Classification (GTDB taxonomy): domain Bacteria; phylum Bacillota; class Clostridia; order Oscillospirales; family Ruminococcaceae; genus Anaerotruncus. Next base: position 14,396 of record JAEXAZ010000111.1, read on the forward strand.
TCAGAACCGCCAGTGTGCGGTTGCTGTCTTCCCAGGTGACCGTATTGATTTCATTTTTGACCGGCTTGACGATAACGCCTTTTTCGCCCGCGGTAAAGGTCGCGTCACTGTCTTCGATTTTCTCGTTCTGAACCCAGATCCTAAATGTGTGCGTGAACGTGTCGCCCGATTTCAGCACGTTGCTCCCCGTTCCGGCAAGCATATTGTCCAGCGCCGCTTTTGTGTCAGTCACCGCTTTTTCTTTGGCGGGAAGTGCCGCCTGTTTGCCGGCCAGCTCATTCTTTTTGGCGGCAAGCAGGTTAACCAGTTCCTCCAGGGTGGAATCGCCGGCCTGTAACTCGTTAAGTTTTTTCTGGGCGTCGGCAACGACCGTTTCCTGCGCCGTCACCTTGCTGTTTGCCGTGTCCAGTTCCGCTTTTGCAGCCTGTTCGGCAGCTTCCAGCGCCTGTAACTCGCCGCTGTCGATTTCAGGAATGATACCGAGGCTGCTCAATTGTGCAGTTTTATCCGAAATTCGACTGTTTGCGTCATTAATCAGCGCGCCCACCCGGCCGATTTCGGCATTCAGTTCGGCGGCCACCGCGTCGTGGTTGGAGTCATCCTCTGCCAGCGGCGTAAAGGCTTTCGCCGTATAGTTTATCAAGCTGTTATTCCATGCCTTGATTAGATCAACCGTATTTGCGGCATTGAATCGGTCCACCAGG
>JAEXAZ010000036.1 GCA_023394255.1 Bacillota bacterium
AACAGAATTTTATTATTGTCAAAGGTGAATTCCACATCCACCAGTTTCATGCTCAGCTTGTGTTTCGCGATCTTTTCATTGCAGATGGCAATTGCCTGCTTTTCGCGCGCCGCATTTTCCTCCACCTTTTTCAGGTCTTCGGTCGTGGCGATGCGCATCACTTTTTTCAAAGGCTTAACGATGCTTTCGTCCTCCACCTGCCGGTTTGCCATGGCGACCTCACCGCATTCCACCCCGCGGGTGGTTTCCACGATGACCTTTGTCCCCTTTTCCACCCGCAGGGAATCGGGATCAAAATAATATACTTTTCCTACGCTTTTAAATCGGACTCCTATGATTTCAGCCATCTTGTTCCTCCCTTGGTCTGTGTTTCCCCGCGACGGGATTTTTTATTAGGTAAGTATCCCCTTGATTTCCTCAACCATGCATCCGCAGAGCAATGGGATGCTGACATTGCGCTCCGCGCGCAGCGCGGCCCCCGCGACGATATCCGAAACCCGCAGCGCCTGCATGGCGGTGATGCGGTTGAGCAGGCGCGAATCCAGCCCATCGCGGCTGTAGTGCGCCGCGGCAAGCTTTGCAAACGCTTCGCGAAGCAGGATGAAAAGCTGCCGCAGCCCTTCCCTGTCCTTATCATAAGCCGCCAGCACTTTCAGCGCCTGATAACGGCCCCCGAACAGCAGCGTTTCCTGCAGCTTCCGGGTATCCGCCGCTGCCCGGGACGGTTTTGCCGTACCGAGCAGGCCAAGTGCCTGTCCGATATTTCCGCCGGCTCCGGCGGCGGCGGCCGCCCGTTCGGTTTCGGAGCACTCCGGCGCGAGCCGTGCGAGCGCTTGCGCGCACTGCTCCGAAGACGGCAGTTCCAGCTCCATGGAAACCACCCTCGAAAGGATGGTGGGGAGCATGCGGGACCGGTTTTCACACAGCAGGACGAACCGCACGTTTTCAGGCGGCTCCTCAATCAGTTTCAGCAGCGCGTTCTGCGCCGCGGCGTTCATTGTATGGGCGCGGTCGAGAATATAAACCTTGCAGCGGCCCTCGTTCGGCAGCACATAGGCGTCCTGCCTGAGCTGGCGTACCAGTTCAATCGGAAATTCCTTTTTCCCGTCGGGAACCGTATAAAAACGCACATCCGGATGAATCCGTTTTTCCACCTTGACGCAGTGGGAGCAGACGCCGCAGGGCTTCGGCTCCCCTTCGCACAGAGAAATCTGCGCAATCAGGCCGGCGGCAGTCTTTTTACCGATGCCGGCAGGCCCCTCAAGCAGAATCGCATGCGGCAAACGCCCGCCAGCGCTGAGGTTGGCGAGCGTACCTGTGATTCTTCGGTTATAATCAAAACGAATCATTAAAGCTTTTCAAACCGTTCCACATTCATTACAAAGACAGTCGCGCCGCCCACCTGCACCTCCACGGGGAAAGAGGTATACATCCCGACCCCGTAAGACGCCGACGAAGGAACCATCTGGGTACGTTTTTTTGAATATTTGCCGATGATGTCAATCGCTTCTTCCACCTTGTCATCATCGGTTCCGATAATAAACGTCGTATTGCCCGCCATCAGGAAGCCGCCGGTGGTCGCCAGCTTTGTGACGGAAAATTTGGATTTGGTCAGTTCTTTGGAAACCTTGGAACTGTCGTCATTTGACACGATTGCAAAGATGAGTTTCATAAGCAGCCCTCCCTATGCTTTTCGTTAAACTCATTTTACCACACCGGGCGGAAAAATTCCATAGTTTTTTGTTGGATTCTCTGCCGATACGGAATTCCTGTTTATGCCATCACGCGGACTTCCCGGATTCCGTATGCTTTGAGCGCCGCGGCGGTCTCCCCGTCGATGCGCTCGCCGGGCATGACCACCGGAATCCCCGGCGGACAGGGCGAAACTTCCCCCGCCGCAATTTTCCCGACGGAGTTTTCCACATCGACGGTGAGTTGTGTGGAAAACGCGGCCTCGCGCACCCCCGCCGCCTTCCCGGGCCGGGGCGGACGGACCGTCTGAGGGGCGGGCCGCTCCCCCGTCTCAAACACCGTAATCGCTTTTGCCAGCCGCTGATAATCCTCCTCGCGGTTCCGGCCGTTCGCCATCAGCACACAGGCGGTCCCGCTGATATATTCCGGCTCGATACCGTGCCCGCGCAGGTACGCCCCAAACAAATCGGCATCCCAGCCCGCCGCCGCGAACCCAAGCGCCAGTTTTGCGGGGTCGTGCATACCTTCCGGTAAAGCAAACCCCTTTGCCCTTGCCGCCGCCGACAGTTCTTCCAATCGGCGGGCGGTATGGGAAAACCCGGCTTTTGCGCCGCTCAGCGCATATTGCAGGGCAGTCTCGCAGGAAAGCAGGATGGGATAGCTCGGGCTGGTCGAGCCGAACATCGACATCAGGCGCTTTGCGTCCGCCGCATAGCGGCTGTCGCCGATATGCAGCAGCGCCGCCCCGGTCATGGCGGGCATTGTTTTATGCAGGCTGTCCGCGCACATGGCTGCGCCGCAGTCGATCGGATGCGGCAAGCCGTACCGTTCCGGCAGGAATTTCAAATGCGCGCCATGGGCGTTATCCACCAGCAGGGGGACGTCAAACGCGCGGCAGATTTCGGAAATGCCGGAAAGATCGCTCATCACACCGAAATAATCGGGCGAAGTGAGATAGACCGCGGAGGCGTCGGGATGTTCCAGCAGCGCGGCGCGCACCGCACTGGCCGTATAGCGCCCCTGGTACCATTCCCCCGCGCTCCCGTCCGGATAAATCCATACCGGGTCAAGCCCGAGCAGCACCATCGTGTTGACCGCGCTGCGGTGGAGATTGCGTCCCGCAATCAATTTTTTTCCGGTACCGCAGGCAAGCGCCAACATCGTCTGGATGCAGAGGGTTGCGCCGCCGGCGGAAAGCAGCGTACGCTTTGCGCCATAGACGCCGGAAAACGCCTCCTCCAGCTCAAGCAGCGGTCCCCGCGCATGGAACAGGCTGTCCGCGCCTTCCACCTCCGTGATATCATAGGGCAGCAGCCCGGCAAATTCCTGCTCCCCGCGCCCCTTATGGCCCGGCATATGGAACCTTGCGGCATCTCTTTCTATATAGGTGCGCACCGCGTCATGCAGGGGGGTTTTGCTGTCTGTCATGGATTCAGCTCCGTCTCAGTTTCTTTTTGATGCCGCTCAGTTTCCCATTCAGGGAAATCGCCCGTTTTACCATCTTGGCCTTCATCGGCTGGTAGACATAGTCAAATTCGCCCGCAAGCTCCTCAATCTGACCGTTAAAGCCGTGTTTAAACTGGTACAGCCCGTACATATGGCTGCCCTCTTCCAGATTTCCGGAGATACCTTGAAAATCATAGAGTTCCGCTTTCGTTTCCACCGCCCAGCGGATCATTTCCCACTGCATGAGATAGTTCGGCATGACATCCCGGTGGACATTGTCCGAAGCGCCGTAGACATAACAGACCTTGCCCGCATAGTTGGTCGTAATCGCTCCGCAGACCGGCTGGCTGCCGTAAAATCCCATATAAAGGCGGACATGCTCGCCCAGAGCTTCCAGCATGCGCTCAAAATATTCCTTGGGGCGTGTATTAAATCCGTCGCGCTCACCGGTGGTTTTCATGATCCGCTCAAATTCATCCAGATATTCGGGCCCAACCGGGCGCACCTCTACGCCTTTGCGCATCGCAATACGCACTTTGCGCCGCGTACCCTGTGTCAGGTTGGCAAGCAGTTCCTCTTCGCCTCTGCCGTTTAGGTACAGCCGGTAGTTGATCCGCGCCTGAATCCCCTCGAAGCCGTCCGGGCCATAACTTTGCGTAAATCCCATGCTGTCCGCGATTTTGAGGAAATCTGTGTCGGACATCAGCACATCGGGATCCATTTTAAACGTGTGGGCGTTATATTTTTTCGCCAGCTCATCCACGCCCAGTTTCAGGTCGGCAAGCACCGCCATATCATGCAGGTCGCAGACCGGGCCGCGCGGCGCGTATAAAAATGCGGTGCCTACCAGCGGAACCGGCTGGATCAGGACGGAAATGCCGCCCGCGATTTTCCCGTTTTGGTCGCGCGATACAACCGCCTCAAACCCCCAGTTGTTTTTCACCTTCTGCCAGTTGACGCTCTGGGTAAAACAGCCCTGCGGATGGATGAGCACAAATCGTTCATATTCGCCATATTTATCGGGTGTCAGAATTTCCAAATCAATCGCTCCTTGCCTTGTCTGTCAGAAAAATCGGCGATACAGCCGCCTGCCTTTTGGATATTATAGCACTTTTTTCCGGGAAATGATATCCAGATTCCGCAGCAGCACATTTTCTCCGCGCCACCCGTATGCTTTCGAGCCGCAGAGCTTTCCGGCATTATCCTGCCCGACCACCGGCTGGATATCCCGGTAGAATTCCTTCTCAGCCGAGCGGCGGGCATGGCGGTTGACCGGGCAGGCGTCTGTGCAGCGGTCACAGCCCCAGACAAACCCGCCCTCTTGGATCTGCTCCTCCTCCCACGGGGTCAGCGCACCTTTTTTCTGCGTAATGTGGGAACGGCAAAGCTCCTTTTGAAACCCGTCCGTCCGCAGCGCGCCGGTCGGGCAGACGGCAACACATTTTCCACAACGCGTGCATAGTCCCGTGGAAAACTTTTCGGCTTTCGGCAGGGAAAGCGTTGTCACAAGTTCCCCGATGAAGCAATAGCTGCCGTATACCGGATTCAGCAGCTGCCCGTTCCTCCCAATTTCGCCGAGTCCCGCCAGACAGGCCGCACGCACTTCGGCGACAGGAGAATTATCAACAAACGGTATAAATTTCTCATCTTTATACGAATTTCTCAGCTTTTCCGCCAGATTCTCCAGCTTATTCCGGATTACAACATGATAATCGTCCACAATCGCATAGCGAGATATATTCCGTTCAGTATATTCCCCAACATAATATCCAAACAGCAGTAAAATTACGCTGACGGCATTCTCGGGTATCCGGCTCTTTGCACGTACCGGGAGCAGCGGCAGGACATCAGCGAACGCGCAGATTCCCCACTGGTCAATCCCTTCTTGCGTCAAAAGACGTTCAAGCTCTTCCATTGCGCTCCCCTCCCCTGCCGCAGGCACATCGGGCAGTATGCCCAGCAATGCGCTTTTATAGACATTCAGCGTACCATGTTTTACTTTTTTGCGCAAGCGGGTGCAGCAAAAAGCCCCGCCTGCGCGGGGCTTGTCCACTTTTATTCGGCATTAGTTGCATTTGGAGTAGCCGCAGGAACGGCAGCTGACGCAGCCGCCCTCGTGCTCCATCGGGCTTCCGCATTCCGGGCAGAATTTATCGGGCAGTTTATCGGCCTCTTCTTCCTGAGGATAGGCCGCTTTTGTTTCGGTGGGACGAACAGGCGCCTTCTGCGCTTCAATCATATCCGAAGTCTTTTTTATCACCCGCGCGATGGCGTCCGGGCAGGAGGTGCATTTCATCCCCGCATGGCGGATGGTGGAGGGGCAGCGGATGCCCCGCAGCTGTTCAAGGATCTCGTCCTTGCTGACGCCGGAACGAAGCGCAATGGATACCAGACGTGCGGTCGCTTCCGACTGGGAGGGGCATCCCCCCGCCTTTCCGGTGGAGGTGAATACTTCACAGATGCCGTTCTCGTCGTAGTTCACGGTGACATAAAGGTTGCCGCACCCGATTTTCATGCGTTCGGTAATCCCGCAGGTGACATCCGGGCGCGGGCGGGGTTTGATGTTTCCGTAGTCACGGGCGCTTTCCCCAAGGGTCCCTTCCTTTTTCACCGAGCCGATATTGAGCACCTGCTCCGCGCGGCTGCCGTCGCGGTAGATGGTAACGCCCTTGCAGTCAAGCTGGTAGGCCAGCATATAGACCTCCTGCACATCCTCCACCGTCGCGTCATGGGAGAAGTTGACCGTCTTGGAAACCGCGTTGTCGGTATATTTCTGAAACGCCGCCTGCATCCTGACATGGTAAAGCGGGCTGACGTCGTGCGCACAGACGAATATCCGGCGGATGTCTTCAGGCAGCTCCATGATATGCGTGAGCGTACCCTCCTGTGCGATACGCTTCATCAAATCATCGCTGTAAAGACCCCGGTCGATCAGCACCTTTTTCAGCGTAGGGCTGACCTCGATCATCTCGGTGCCGTCCATGACATTGCGGATGAACACATAGGCAAATACCGGTTCCACGCCGGAGGAGCAGCCTGCAATGATCGAGAGCGTGCCTGTCGGCGCGATAGTGGTGATGGTCGCGTTGCGAAGCGGCGGGCCGCCCGCAAATACGCTTTCTTCAAACAGCGGGAACGCGCCGCGTTCCTTCGCCAGTTCGATGGATGTCGCGCGCCCGGTCTCCGTAATGTACTTCATCACCTGGCCCGCGAGCTCGACCGCCTCGTCGGAATCATACGGGATTCCCATCAGCCCCAGCATATCTGCCCAGCCCATTACGCCCAGCCCGATTTTGCGGGTCTGCTTAGTGGTAAAATCAATTTCCGGCAGCGGATATTTGTTGACGTCGATAACATTATCAAGAAAATGGACTGCCTTTTGTACGGTGCCTTTCAGTTTCGCATAATCAAGCTCCATGCTCCCGTCCTTTTCCGCAAGCATATTCACAAGATTGATCGAGCCAAGATTGCAGGATTCGTAAGGAAGCAGGGGCTGTTCACCGCAGGGGTTGGTGCTTTCGATCTCTCCCTGTTGAGGGACGACGTTATCGCGGTTCAGGCGGTCAAGGAAGATAATCCCGGGCTCCCCGTTCCGCCACGCGCTCTCGACGATTTTGGTGAACACCTCTCGGGCGTCAAGTTCTCCGACAGCGGTCTTGCTTTTCGGGTCAATCAGATTATAACGGTTATTATGCTGCACTGCGTGCATAAATTCTTCGGTGATGCCGACCGAAATATTAAAATTGGTGATGTCCGCGTTGTCTTTTTTGCAGTCGATAAATTGCAGAATATCCGGATGGTCGATACGCAGGATCCCCATATTCGCGCCGCGGCGGGTTCCGCCCTGTTTCACTGCCTCCGTTGCCATATTGAACACCCGCATGAAGCTGACCGGCCCGCTGGCGACACCGCCCGTTGTACGGACGGTAGAGCCGCTGGCACGCAGCCGGGAAAAAGAAAATCCCGTACCGCCGCCGGATTTATGGATCAGCGCGGCCTGTTTGATTGCTTCGAAAATTTCTTCCATGGAATCGCCTACCGGCAGGACAAAGCAGGCGGAAAGCTGTCCAAGCTCTTTGCCTGCATTCATCAGCGTGGGGGAATTCGGCAAAAATTCAAGATTGGTCATCATGTCGTAAAACTGCTTGGCAACGGCGGCCGTATCCGTATCCGGGTCATGTATCAGGTCTGCCTGCGCAATTGCGTTGGCCACCCGCATAAACATCTGATCCACTGTTTCAATGTTTTTTCCGGTTTGATCTTTCATCAAATATCGCTTTTCCAAAACAGTCAGCGCATTCTTTCCAATCTTCATACTTCAACGTCCTTTTACACAATATAGCATTGCCACACAATATCACACCATATATTGTGGTCACAAGATTTATTTTATCACGAAATTTATCAATATGCAATGTTACCGACCCATAAGTTTCCTAAAATTTGTAACAAATTTTCACGACATTATATGACAAAAAAAGATCCATTCAAATTATGAATGGATCTTTCAGAGCTGGCAAAGACCTATTTTCCCAGGCGGCTTCCCGCCAAGTATCATCGGCACTGCTGAGCTTAACTGCTGTGTTCGGAATGGGAACAGGTGGGACCTCAGCGTAATAAATACCAGCCATATGAA
>JAEXAZ010000179.1 GCA_023394255.1 Bacillota bacterium
TCGCATAGCCTTTGCGGGCGGCTTTATGTATTTGGTCAAGATTCGTTGTCAACATGGAGAACACTCCTTTAATTACACTTTGGTACACTACCGGCTTAATACACTCGAGTGTATTTTTAGTATACAGCCTAATTTCTGATTCGTCAACACCGTTTTTTATAAAAAACAGCCAGGCCTTCATCCCCTCCCAAATTTATTCGTTTTATCATTTTGCAGTTGACGCATTATTCCGGGCGTGTGTATAATGATGATAATCTTACCAAGGGAGACGCTTATATGAGTCAGAACAGAAGTGCGCCGACACGCAAAGATGTTGCACAGCTTGCCGGAGTATCGGAGACGATCGTTTCTTATGTGCTGAACAACAATCGGTACGTGGCACAGGAAAAGCGCATCCGGGTTTTGCAGGCGGTGAAACAGCTGCATTATCGCCCCAACACAGTCGCGCGCGCATTGAAGGGGAAAAAAAGCAATCATATTTTATTTATTGCCGACAATATTTCCAACGAGCACTTTGGAAAAATCGTGGAAGAGATGGACCGCATTGCCTACGACAAGGGGTATTTGATTTCACTCCTGGCGGACCGTAACGACAGCGAATTTGTAGCGCAGGTCAACAGCCGCCTGGTGGACGGCATCGTAATAAGCTCCACAGGATTTGAAGAAAAATATGTAATGGACCTCATCCAATCAGAAGTGCCGGTGGTGCTGCTGATGAACCGTGAATATAACATGGTGGGCAACAAAGCAAGCAAGATTTATACCGGATTGCGGCAGGGCGTAAAGGAATGTGTAAAACTCCTTGTTGAGAAGGGACGCCGGAACATTTTATACATTGACCGGGTAAGCCAGCACCATCGGTACAGCACAACAGATGACCTGCGCTATCATGGATTTTGCACACAGATGGCAGAGTACGGCCTGCCCGTTTCTTCCGAAAACGTGATTTCCGGCTACTGCTCCGAAGAAGAACTATATGTTGGCCTGCAAAACCGTGTCCGCAATGGGCTGAAGGTTGACGGTATCGTTGGCCGCAATGACAATCTGGCTTGTGTCGCAATGGCCGCCGTAATGGCATGCGGGCTGAAAGTGCCGAAAGATATTTCGATCATAGGCTTTGACAATTCCCGCATGAGTAATTATGTAAAGCCGACCCTCACGAGTGTGGAAATTGACCGCACCGGGATAGCACGGGCAATTATCACGATGCTGGACGAAATGATCGCCGGAAACCCGCCTACGGTACAAACGTTTGACACAAAATTAGTGGAGCGGGAAAGCACTTAGACAAAAATTTTCAGGAAAATCACACGATAGGCGGCATAAGCCGTATCGGAGTGCCCTATGGCAACGCATGTTCTTACGAATATGACGGGGCTTCGGCAAACTGTATAAAATGCATTTTGGATTCATATGGATTTTCACAAATGTGTTAAATCACCATTGACAGACCATTGCCGCATGGATATAATTTGAAATATACACACGAGTTTATATCGCTGCGCATTTTTGAAAAGTACTTTATTTAAAAATGCGGTGTTTATTATTTTGAATTTATATACACACGTATTTATTGGCATTTTGGGTTTTTCAGCATCGCTCGTCATATCGAATCGACCTGACGATTTGAATTTATTAAATTTAGGAGGAGCATATGAAAAAGTTACTAGCTTTCGTTCTCGCAACAATTCTGGCATTCGGCATGGCCGCTTGTGGCGGAAACAACGCAACGTCCACACCGGCTCCGGCAGATGCGGAGGGTGCGACAGAGGCCGAACAGGAAAATGTGACGCTTCGCTTTTATAACTACGCGCTCTCCGAAACGGCAAAATCTGATTGGTGGGAAAATACCATCAAAAACTTTGAGGCTGAAAACGACTGGATCGATATAGAAACAGTCACTGTCGACTACAACAGTATGATTTCCACTTTCACCAATGACCTTGCATCGGGCCTGCCGGTGGATATGGTCTATGGCGAGGTAAACTGGATTCCGGCACTGGTGGAAGGCGGATTTATTCAGCAGCCGTCTCAGGTGATCGATCCTGATTTTTACAACGGTTACTATGATTATGTTTTGAACCAGTTCCAATATGATGGCGCTGTTTATGGTGTGCCTCATTACTACACCAATTCCGTTATTTTTGTAAATAAAGATCTGGTCGAAGCCGCAGGCCTTTCTATGGACCAGTTCCCCACCACCCTTGACGGCTTAAAACAATGGATTGAACAGCTGAACGACTACTACAAAGAGGACGGCAGCATTTCAACCGTATTTGGCCTGACAACCGCGGAGGTTCCGGCAACAGGCTCAAATATCAATGCAATCTACACTGCATTTGGCGGAACGCTTATCAATGAAGACGGAACGCTGGCGGATATCACCGCGGAACCCAACAAGACCGCGATGGCCGAAACGCTTGACTTCTATAAATATCTGATCGGGAACGGCTACACGCAGGAAAATCAGAAGCTTAAGGATTACCGTGCGGCTTTCGGTGCAGGCAACGTGTGTATGTACGTTGACTCCTCGTGGGGCTACGCACAGATTGGAGAAGTCGATTCCAACGCGGCAAACTTCACAGTCACGGCGGCGCTTCCGACAAGTATGGGTACAAACGGCAAGGGCTCGTCGCTTGTTGAGTCTCACTGCTTCCTCATTGGCGCCAATTTGTCCGATGCACAAAAGAAAGCCGTAAACCTCTTTATCCAGTACTGCACCGGAACCGGCACAATGCAGGAATATCTCAATAAAATCGGTTTGGCCTTTGTTGCACACGAGGGCATGGCGGACTGCCAGATCTCTCCGATCCTTGAAGGTGCTGCGAAAGGCGTTGACAACGTTGTTTACCAGCCGCAGATTGCCCCGATTATCAGCGTGCAGCAGCAGCTGGCCACTACTGTCCTGAATTATACAGTGAACGGTATGGGTGCGGACGACGCGATTGCGGATTATATCAAGCAGGCGGATTATTATATCAACCAATAAGCAGGATTACGGATGATCTCAAAGAAGGGTGGGTGAACATCACCCATCCTTCTTTTTTCGGGGGAGGGGACAAGTCATGCATTCCGGTAAAACGAAATTTGCAGATGCACACGGATTACGCCGTTTGAACCTGCATTCAAAAAAACAGCAGGATATTTTATTCTGTGCGGTTTTATTGCTGCCGGCAATTATTCTCTGCGTTGCATTTATTATTATTCCGATCATTGATTCGGTCATAATGAGCCTTACTACCTATAAAATTGCAAACCTTACCAATAATCAACCCGGTGAATGGAACAACTTTGCAAATTATACCAGGTTGTGGAATTCCGGCAAGCTACAGTCGGCGGCATCGATCACCGTTGCGTTCGTAGGCATTACAGTTGTCCTGACTTTTGTGCTCAGCATGACATTGGCGCTGCTTTTAAACACAAAGATTGTCGGCGCACGGTTTCTGCGCAGCATTATGATGATTCCATGGGTAATCCCTACCGTAATTGCGGGTCTGCTTTGGTCATGGATTTACGCAAACCCCTATGGATTGCTTCAGTATCTCGTCAGTACGTTCACGCACGGGCAGGTGAATCATTTTGCTATTTTGAGCAATCAGGACGCGGCTTTATGGGGAATTATCATTGCCGCTCTATGGAAGCAGATCCCGCTGATGGCGCTGCTGCTGTTGTCAGGGATGCAGAGTGTTCCGGACGATATTCTGGAAGCGGCTAAAATCGACGGTGCCGGTTATTTTACGCGGCTTGTCCATATTCTGATTCCCTATATGCGCAGCGTGATAGCGGTTACCGTGTCCATGTGTATCATTGAAAACTTTAAACAATATCCGCTGTTTGCAACGCTGACAAACGGCGGGCCTACCGGGGCGACAACGACTTTCGCCGTACTTTCGTATGAAGAAGCTTTTGTGAACTATAACTATGGCTCGGGCGCCGCTGTCACCACGGTATGGCTGCTGCTTATGATCGTTGTAGTGTTTATCTTCAATCGCATTTTTAAGAAAGACGACGCTTGAAGGAGAGGGATTGGATATGCATACAGCAAATCGGCTTTTCACAAAGCGCAGGGCACTGTGCTTCAGCGGTGAGTTTTTAAAGTATTCAGCGATCCTTTTCATTTTTTTATTTCTGCTTTTCCCGGTATACTGGATGGTTGTTACTTCTTTAAAAATAAACACAGAATCCTATCGCACGGTGCCTACCTTATGGCCGCAAAACGTTTCTTTCGAAGGCTATCTCACGCTGCTGAAAGATGGGAAATTCTTTGTCTACTACAAAAACAATCTGCTAATTTCGGCCCTGGCCGCGGCAATCATTTGCTTTATTTCTGTTTTTGCGGGTTATGCGCTCAGCCGTTTCCATTTTAAATGGAACAAAATCTTATTTGCCACATTTACGTTTGCGCAAATGATGCCTGTGATCAGCCGGTTGATTTCCCTGTACACGATATTGCGGAAATTAAACCTTACGGATACGCGTCTTGGCCTGGTGCTTGCCATCAGCGCCACGCAGGTGCCTTTTACGGTTTCTTTAATGGCGTCATTCTTTGACGGAATCCCAAGAGATCTGGAGGAGGCCGCGTCGGTGGATGGAAGCAAACGGCTGCAAACCCTGTTCCGTATCATTATCCCTCTCGTTGTACCGGGCCTTTTAGCGGTAGGAGTCTATAGTTTCCTAATGACCTGGGATGATTATCTCCATGCAATTACTCTCATTCGCTCCCCCGGACTGTGGACATTATCCCAGGGGTTGAAGCTCACCTATCTGGGCGAAGTGAGCGACTGGCAATTAATTAATTCCGCGTCCACATTAGGTACGGTCCCAATGATATTTGTCTTTTTCTTTTTCCAAAAATATATGATCAAAGGGCTTGTCTCGGGAGCGGTAAAAGGGTAAAGGGGCCGCCGCTCCAGTAAGTAAGGCCGATCATTAAATAGGTATAGCGTACCGGCACATAGCTGCTTTGCAATAAACTGTACAAAAAGCTGAAAAGAGGATCGATTATGAAGAAGCTGCTCAAGATTGGATTTATGGTGACAGTATCCGGGCGTTGGCCGCGCGAGTTGCCGGAAAAACGGCTGAGAGAATATGGCGGGTGGGTACATACACAGCTGGCGCATTCCAGTATCCACGAGTTTCCACGCTTAGTGAGCACAAAAGCAGATATGACAGAATGTATTGAGGACTTTAAAAAGAATGGAATAGACGTGGTGATACTGGTATACGGCGCTTTTACCGGCGATGATATTTGCTGCGGCATCGCGGATGCACTGAAATGCCCGATCATTTTATGGGCGCCAAGAGAGGAAAAATGGGAACGCCAGGAACGCCTGTATGCAAATGCATTGTGCAGCGCGACAATGAACGGCGCAAGCCTGATGCGTATCCATGCGCGGTATCATATCGTATACGGCAATAAGGAAGAACCCCGTGTGGCAAAGGAACTCGGCGATATTGTCAGCGCGTATGCGGCTGCAAAAAATATGAACGGCCTTACTTTCGGACTGTTTGGCTACCGCCCCACGGCGTTTTACAACTGCGCCTTTGATGAGGTTGTAATCCGGCGTACCTTTGGCATCAATTTTGAAGAAACGGACCTCAAAGTTGTTTTTGATACCATGTCCGGACTGGACTGGTCAGATGTGGAAGCCGAGATGAAAAAAACAGCCAAAACGTGGGACACGTCAGCTCTTCCCGACGGTCACCTGGAAAACCACGCACGGCTTTACCTTGCGCTTAAAAAGCTGTATCCGTTGCAGGGTTATGATTATGCCGCAATCAAGTGCTGGCCTGAAATGGGGAACCTGCATACTACGCCGTGCGCGGTGCTTGGCCGTCTGGCAGACGAAGGCATCAACATCGGCTGCGAAGGCGATGTCGACGCAGGTCTGGCAGCCATCGCGCAGAATACCCTGACGGGCCTGCCCACTTTCATAACAGACTTGATCAATATTGACGAAGAAAACAACGCGGTTTCCTTCTGGCATTGCGGAAACGCGGCGCCCAGCCTGCATGATGCCGCAGACGGAGTTACTATGTGTAACCATCCTTTGGCCGGACAGGGCACGGCCTTCTGGTGCGCTTTGAAACAGGGTCCGGTGACGGCGGCACGGTTTACCAATATAGACGGGCAGTATCGTCTGTTCGTTCTGCGCGGTATCGCACAGCCGACAACCCGCAATACGCGCGGAGCCATGGTAGACGTGAAGGTCAGCACTCCTGTTATGGAACTGGTGTCCAAAATTGCTGAAAATGGGATGAGCCATCATTACAGTGTGGTATGGCAGGATATTGCCGATCAAATGATCGGCTTGGCAAAGGTACTGAATATTCCTGTAATTGAACTGTAACAGCGGCTAATACAGTTTGCGCTTCATTAAGAAGCTCCCTTCTTATCCGACAGTGGACAAAACGAAATCCACTGAAAAAGGAGAAGGGAGCTTCTTTATATACTGCAAGTCCAAATTCTGTTGTAAACCGGTCCAAAGTTTTCTACGGGATGGCTGTTGTACCATTTAAAATGCGCTCTCACTTCTTGCCGTCAATTACTATCCGAATTCTTCCTGATTGATCTGATATAGATGAGCGCTCCGATAATAGCCGGAATAATGGCCAGGAGATAAATGAACTGGTAGCCAAAATTTTCAGCTATGATACCCCAAAGGATGGCGCCCGCTCCAATCCCAAGGTCAAAGCCAAGAAAGAAAGTGGCATTTGCCGCGCCCCTCCTCGTGTTGTCAACCTTACGCACGGACATCGCCTGCAACGCCGGCTGGATGGCTCCAAACCCGATTCCATAAATAAGCCCGGCTATCAGAAAGGTCATGAGGGAATTCGCAAAATAAATGAAGGACATGGAAAGTATTACACAAATGATGCCCGGAAGCACCGCAAATGAAGGCCCTTTCCTGTCGGTCAGACGGCCAAAGTAGGGTCGTGAAACCAGTAAGGCAATCGCATAGACGGTAAAAAATAATCCTATATTTCCAATCTGTTTTTGGCCTGCATAAAGTGCAATAAAAGAAACAATCGCCCCGTAAGTCATTGTAATAAAGAAAATTACGACCGCGGGAAGAATGGCCGACTTTTCAAAGATCCCCGTTTTCCCGGATTTTGAAGACTCGTCAGGCTTATGATATTTTATCGGCAAGGCAATAAAGATGGAGATTAATACAACTCCCGCGGAAATATAAAAAACAGCGTTAAAACCATGGCCGCTGAGGACTTCAAGCCCCAGCGCGGGAGCGATGGCCATTGCGAGCGTACTTGTCAGCCCGAAATAACCCATTCCTTCGCCTAACCGGGATTTGGGGACGATGTCCGAAGCGACGGTGCTGGAGGCCGTGCTGGAAGCTCCCCAGCCAAA
The DNA here is from genome assembly GCA_023394255.1 of Bacillota bacterium. Taxonomy (GTDB): domain Bacteria; phylum Bacillota; class Clostridia; order Oscillospirales; family Ruminococcaceae; genus Anaerotruncus. Next base: position 7,367 of record JAEXAZ010000179.1, read on the forward strand.
ACCATGGATAAACCTGAGAATCAACAGGACCAAAATTGTCGAAGTCCAATTGTATGCCACAACGCAGATAAGAAATACGATTAAACCTAAAATATATACGCCTCTTCTCCCCTGCTTGTCCAATAACCGGCCGGCGACCGGCCTCATTAAAACCGCGGAAATGGTAAAAATCCCTACGACCAGACCCGCCCAGGAATCTGAGCCCCCCAACTCGGCGGAAAAAACAGGCAGCACCGGCAAAAGCATTTGAAATCCCAGTGTGATAAATAAATTTGCTATTGATATTAAAATAAAGTCCCGCGTCCAAAGCGGCTCTTTCTTTTGAAGTCCCGGATTTTTTTCCATGAATATATTCTCCTCCGCCTCAGTCAAGATAATTTATTACAGGATTCAAACGCTGTTGTGCGAATTTTTCACTGGCGCGGTAGCCGAGCAACATGCCGACGGAGGCACAGTAGCCTTCCGGCAGGTTCAAACGGGCGCTGAGCGGGCCGCCCGGCATCAAAGGGCTGATGGGCGATCTGACAAAGCAGGAACCGAGTCCCAGATCGGTAGCCGCTATGGTCATGGTTGTGATGGCACTGGCGGCGCTGGCCTCGATCATCGGATTGGGTATGGAGAAAACAATAAAGACAGGGGCGTTGTAGAGCGGCTTGTAGCCGGGTTGGGCAGCCATTTTTTTAGCAAAATCGTTACCGTTCTTCATAGTTTCCAGGGTGACCTCATCAATCAACCGCAAAAATTCCCGGTTACGTATGACTGTCACGCGGAACACGCCGATTCCCGGGGCGTGGTTAATCGCTTGGAGAACCTGCGTGAGCTTTTCTTCTTCAACTTCCTGATCGGTATAATCGCGGCAACTTTTTCTGAGGGCTATCGCCTGTATTGTTTCCATTAAATCAACCTCTTTTCAAATTCAGTTTCTTTGCCAAAACCCACTCAGCGTCAGTCCGAGAATGTGCCGGCATATTTGCTTTTTTCTTCATGCAAGTTATTGATGACCTTTTTTAGCACCTGTATGGTCTCTTTGATCACGCTCTCAGGGATATCTTTCGAAAAAATACCTAATATTTCGGAAAAAACAGATTCGACCTCCGCCGACACCTCTTTGCCTTTCTCCGTCAAATACAAAGAAGAATATCGTTTGTCTTTCTCAACCCGGTTTTTGCAAATATAACCTTTTGCTTTTAAATATTGGACAGCCTTCGCCGTCGTTGATTTTTCCACATAGAGCCTGTCTCCCAGTTCCTTTTGACTGATACCTTCATTTTGAGCAATAACAAGGAAAAAATCATATTGTCCGCTGCTGATCTCTAATTTCTTCAGCTTATTGTTGAATATACTCTGACTGAGCCTATAAATAGCGGCACTATATCTTCCAATACTTTCCATACGGCTACCTTCCTTCAGAATAGTTTCCTTTGAAACCATTCTATCGAATAATGGTTTCGTTGTCAACTATATTCGGCTTTGACGGCCAAATAAAAAACGATGAAGCCATTACAGAACGCTTCCGTTCCATAATGGCTTCATCGTTTGATCCTTTTATTTGCCGCTGAACACAGGGAAGAAGCTGAATTCCCCATAATTTTGGATGCGCTCCATGGATTTCAGCCGCGCCATATCCTCATCCGAGATCACGAAGTCCACCTTTGCGTTGTCCCGCATATGCTCGGGATTGGCTGTCTTGGGCAGAGGCAGCGTTCCAAGCTGCAAATCGTACCGGATGCAAAGCTGCGGCACAGAGGCCCCGTACTTCTTTGCAATGGCGACAATTGTATCGTTGTTCAGAACCTCGCCGTGTGCGATGGGAGAGTACGCCTCCACCAGCATCCCCTTGCTTGCGGAATACTCCATCAGCTCAAAGGGGGTGTTGCTCACATGGACAAGCAGCTGGTTGGCCATAGGCGCGACGCTGCACCCCGACAGGATGTTGTCGATGTCTTTCTTTTCAAAGTTCGAAATACCGATCGCGCGCAGCTTTCCGGCTTTGTATGCGTCCTCAAGAGCACGCCACGCTTCCAGATTTCCCTCGGTATAATCGCCGTTTCGGTAATCCGTCCATGGCTGGGGGCTGTGAATCAGCATCAGGTCGATATAATCCAGCCCCATGATCTTCAGAGAGCCGTCGATTGCCGCCGCAGCCTCCCGATAGGTCTTGATCTCGGCAGCCAGCTTTGTGGTCACAAACAGCTCTTTGCGGGGAACACCGCAGCCGCGAATCCCTTCGCCGACGCCGCGCTCGTTGCCATAGGCCTGCGCCGTGTCAAAATGGCGGTAGCCGATTTGGACCGCGTCGCAAACCGCTTTTGCCGCGGCGGCGTCTTCGATGAACCATGTGCCCAGACCCAACTTGGGGATTTGGACGCCGTTTGAAAGCGTATAAGTTTCTTCAAAAATCATTGTGCATTCCTCCTTGTTTTTCAGGCCAAACTGCCGGCCCGTTTTTGGGATTCGTCTGCGGAATCCCTTTTATTTTTCCGCATAAACCTCTTTGGCCATGCGGAACGCCGCCCATGCCTTGGGCCATCCGGCGTAAAAAGCGGCGTGGGTCAGGATCTCGGCCATTTCTTCCTTTGTCACGCCATGGTTTTTCGCATTCAGAATATGGAACTGGAGGGAGCTGTCCAGCACGCCACCGGCCATCAGCGATACCACTGTCACGATGCTGCGGTCACGCGCGGAAAGCTGTTCCTCCCGTGACCAGACCTGGCCAAACAGGACATCGTCGTTCAGCTCCGCGAATTTGGGCGCGAAATCACCCAGGGCGTCTCTTCCCGCTGTTACTTTTGCCATCATTACCACCTCCTTACTTCAACTTCGTATAGGCTTCGCCGACGGGCTCGCACCATTCATTCGAGGTCTCTTCGCCCGGTACTTCGATGGAAATGTGGCTGAACCAGCTGTCGGCTTTTGCGCCGTGCCAGTGCTTTACATTGGCGGGGATGGTGATCACCGTACCCGGCGTCAGGCTTACCGCTTCCCTGCCTTCCTCCTGATACCAGCCTTCGCCCGCCGTGCACACCAGAATCTGGCCGCCGCCGCTCTTTGCGCGATGGATATGCCAGTTGTTGCGGCACCCCGGCTCAAAGGTCACGTTTGCCAGGAACAGCGGGCTTTTGCCGGGCTCCGTCAGGGGATTTAAATAGGATTCCCCCACGAAATACTGTGCAAACATGGTGTTCGGCTGTCCCTGTCCAAAAACATTTTGCCGGTCAAACCCTTCTTTGTTGGTTACTTTGCTCATAAAGCGGATACCTCCTTCATTATCTTCCTGATTTTCTATCATATCTGCTCCCGCTAAAATTATAAATTGACTTAGAGTCAGCTCCATGTTATTATAATAGCATCTGGAGCCAACTCCAAGTCAAGTATTTTTTGAAAAATAATATCGGGAGTTATAGATTTAATATGAACATAACTGAAGTTGCCGTAAAATTTAGTTTGACGCAGGACACGTTGCGTTATTACGAAAAGGTTGGATTAATTCCGAAAGTCAAGCGCACGGCGGGTGGTTCAAGGAACTATTCCGAATATGATTGCGGCTGGATTGATTTCATAAAGTGCATGCGCAACGCGGGAGTACAGGTGGATGCTTTAGTAAAATATGTAAAACTTTTCGAACAAGGTGATTCTACCTCTGACGCGCGAAAGCAAATACTGGTGCGGGAACGCGACCGCATTGCCGCCCAAGTTGTTGATATGCAGCGCACACTTGACCGGCTCAACGTTAAAATTGAACGTTATGAAAAGGATATCATCCCTGCTGAAAAAGAATTGGCGACAGCACACAGCAAAGAATAAAACACAAAGGGAATTCTGTGCGCAAGAAAAAAACAATACTAAGGGACGCCGTCCCATACGAGCAGAAAACGCATGGAAGAAAACGAGTTTTTCTTCATGCGTTTTCTGTTTTGGCCGGCATTTGCCGTCTCTAAAATGGAAGGGTAAAAGAGCGCAACGTCTCTCAATTTTACTCGTTGAATCGTTCAAACGTCACTTCTGTATCCCCGGTACCCTCGAAAAGCTCGACACCGGAATCAATCCGCCCAATTTTCTGCATGTCAAACCGTTCGCCATTTTGAGCGTACATGATGACAAGGCTGTGGCGGGGCGGCCAATAAATAATCTCACCCACCTCATAGCCGGTGGTTGCCGTTTCGTTGGCAGGGAGCTCGTCCGGGAAATGATAGCACATTTCTCGGGAATAGAGGTCTTCCATTGGCACAGTCAGCGGCAGCTTTTCCACCAGGGCCTTTGCCGTCGCGTTATCAAGCAGCGTGGCAGTCAGTTCCTGCCCATCCGCGGTAATCCTGATCTTTACAGGTCCGCCCTCCTGGGGCCGGTCGTCAGACGCAGTTGCTTCCGGGAGGCTTTGTCCGGCGGCATTCCCGCTTTCGGCTGACGGCGCAGGGGTATCCGCCGGAGCGGAAGAATTGCCCAGATTGTCACCGCCGGAAGTAACAGGCGGCTGAGACTGGCCGTCGGAACCGCCGTTTGAGCAGGCGGATAGAGCGCCTGCCATCACCAATACTGTCACCAATACTGTGGGAAATTTTGTGCTCACGATATTTCTTTTCATTGCGGAATAAGTCCCCTTTCTTTACACGGGTTTATTTGTACGAAGCCCGGATGTGATTGCATTGCTGCATTCCCTGCCCGGTTCATGTCCCGGCCTGAGGTTTAGAACATCAAATACTACACGGGAAAGCATCAT
>JAEXAZ010000211.1 GCA_023394255.1 Bacillota bacterium
GCATTGAACTGCGCGACGGGGCGGAAAAAGCAAAAACCTTCGCCGCGCGATGGATTCCGTTGGAAGAACGCTACTTCAGCAAATTTCAGATACGGGAAAAATCGGACGTCATTTTATAACAACCTTATACCGCCGCGGCAGTTTTATGTATTTTTTACAGTTTGTGCGACCGCTTTTATCAACTCCTCTGCGGTAGGTATTTCCCCTTTACGCGGAATGCTTTTCTGTATTATCTTTTCCCTTTCCGATTTATCGCTCTTTTGATAAGCATAATCAATCGCGGCCTGCATATCTTTTCTGACTTCAGCGACAGATATGCCATGTTTTTTAGCCACTTTACGATAGATCCTTCTCATGCTCATAATAATTTCACCTCATATCTGAATATAGTTTGATTATAGATGATTGTAATTCTATATAATTTAATTCCCTATGTCAATAGATATAGATAATATGTTTCCTTATATTTGAAATACTATCGAGTACAATTACATCATTGGTGGTGATAATTATGTATGAAGAGTATTTCAGTAAGCGAATTTCACAGCTTCGAACCGCAAAGGGAATTTCTGCAAGGGATATGAGTTTATCTTTAGGACAAAGTGAAAGCTATATAAACAAGATCGAAAATGGGAAATCATTTCCTTCTATGCAAGTATTCTTCTATATCTGCGAGTATTTCGGCATTACTCCCAATGAATTTTTCGATGAGGGAACAAGCAACCCAACCCTAATGAATGCGGTTGTTAAGGATTTGAGTGCGCTGGACGAAAAGCAGATAACCAACATCCACGAGATCATTAAAGGGCTAAAAAAATGAAGCAGGCGCGCGAAGGCCGCCTGCTTCATTTTTTCTATTCATACACAATTGGGTTTAAGACAACTTCCGAAAATGCGTAAATCCTGGGATTATATAAAGTCTATGCAGGTTTTCGGATACGGTTTATTCCTTTGCACCGTTTCGGCATAGTTTTACCACGCACTCCACATGATTGGTGTGCGGGAACATATCGACCGGCTGGATCCTGACAACCCGGTAGCCGGATTTTCGCAGGAACTGCAAGTCCCGCTCCTGCGTTTCGGGGTTGCAGGAAATATAGACGACCTTCTTCGGGGACAGCACCAGCAGCGAGGATAAAAATTTCTCGTCGCTTCCCGCGCGCGGGGGGTCCATAAAGACGACATCCGCGGCCTGCCCCTCATGAGCCATCTGTTCCATAAACGCACCCGCGTCCGCTTTGTGGAAATAGACATTTTCAATGCGGTTCCGCTTCGCGTTGACAATCGCATCACGGACAGCATCCCCGTTGAGTTCCACGCCAATCACATGCCCGGCATGCCTCGCGGCAATCAGGCTGATGGTGCCGATTCCGCAGTAAGCGTCAATCACGGTTTCCTTTCCGGTCAGGCAGGCCAATTCAATCGCTTTGGAATAAAGGCGTTCGGTCTGCACCGGGTTGATCTGATAAAAAGATTTCGCCGAAATGCGGAAAACGCACCCGCAAAGGGTATCTTCAATATATCCCGGACCAAACAGCACCTTTTCCGCATCCCCCAGAACCAGGCTTGTGCGGTAGGGGTTCACATTCATCAGAATCGTCGTGATCTCCGGGTGCTCTTTTCGCAATGCCTCCACAAACCGGTTTTTCGCCGGAAAAATGGGGGTGGAGGTAACCAGCACGACCATAATCTGCCCGCTCGCAAAGCCGCGCTTCACCAGCACATGGCGCAGGAAACCAATGCCATGGTCCTCCTGATAAGGCTGCAGCTTAAAGCTTTTCAGCAGGCTGCGCACCGTCACAATGATTTCGTCAGCCTTTCGGTCCTCGATCATGCAGCTGTCCACCGGCACAATCCGATGTGTGCTTGACTGGTAAACGCCCGAAATGATTTTCCGGTCGCGCGTCAGCCCGAACGCGGCCTGCACTTTGTTTCGGTAGTGGCGCGGATTTTCCATTCCGATAATCGGCTCCACACGGCAGAATTTCCCCAGCAGCCGTTCCACCAGAGACTGCTTCCATCTTAGCTGGTCCTGATAGGACAGGTTCTGCATCTGGCAGCCTCCGCATTTTTTATAAAGCGGGCACTGCCCTGCCGGCCGCTCCCTGACCTGTTTTTTCGGCCGCCGATTGATTTCCTGCTCCATGTTTTTTCCTGCCTTTTCCCGGCATGTCAACTGCCGATTTTCTCTTTTGGATGATTGGCCATACCCTGTTCAAATAAACTGGAAAACCGCTTAAACGATATGTTTAAGCGGTTTTTTGGCGGGAATATGTGGGAGTCGGACCCACCCGGGCAGCGCTGAGCCACCCACAACGGTTTTGAAGACCGCAGGGCACACCGGCACCCATCTATCCCCACATCAGAAAGCGTTATAACAGCGTGCGAAAGTCGCCGTTCTTGACAGTGAACCCGCAGGCATCCATATGCTCCAAAAGCGCGGCGGCATACTTGCGGGAAAGCCCCATCTCATCGCGCAGCTGCGCAAGCGTGACGCTGCCCGCAGATCGGATCAGCCGAGCCGCAATCTCCTTTGCCTGATCGTAAGCGGCGCGGGAAACAAGCAGGGCCGAAGTCAGCGGTTCCAGCTCTCCCCGTTCCAGCAGCAGGGCGATAACCTGCATCGCGTCCTGTTCCGGCACGCCGGTCAAAGCGGACACCGAAGAAACCTCCTGCGGCATACAGCCCCATTCTGCATACAGGCGTCTGATTTTCCCCCCTGCGGTTTGAAATACGTTTGACGCAAACGGAGAAAACTCAGGAACCGCCGCCCAGCCTTTGCCACGTTTGATGATGCCCTTTATATGCAGCGCATCTGTCAGCCCGTCCGGAACCAGTTTTGCCAGTTCCGGCAAAGGCATCCCCCACGCCAGCGGGTGCGCGGCGTGATAATCCGCAAGCAAAGAAAGTGCCTTTTCCGCGGATACCCGCATAGATTGCGGCGTAAAGAACAGTTTTCCCGATTTAAGCAGTTTCCCATCGGAAAGCAGGCTTGTTACAGTCTGCCGGAGCCTGTCCGGTTCCGCGTGAGGAAACAATTCCAGCAGCGAAATCTGCGTCATAGCGGCTTGAGAAACCTCATAGAGCACCTGATCGGACAAGGAACCCGTATCGTACCATTGTAACCGTTCCACTGCCGCCCTGTCAAGCCGCTTCCGGCGTTTTGGCCTTGCGTCAAGAACCACGCCTCCCCCGACCGTCTCCAGCGGGGAATAAAACCTCACGACGAACCGGTCGCCTGTGAAAGCGCAGACAGGCGTTTCAAGCCGCAGCTGCGCATAAGCGCTCTCCCCTGCTGAAAGTGACTCTGTTTCAGCCAGAGATACCCGGCAGAGCACACAGGCGGCGCCCAGATGCAGGTGCAGCCGCGTACCGGATTGCAGCGTTCTGGACGTCTCCTTTAATAACGTCAGCTTTACATAGAGCAGCGTTACCGCCTTCTGGGTGCCGGGAGCCGCCAGCAGATTCCCCCGCGAAAGCTCGTCTTTTTTCACGCGCGTCAGGTTCAGCGCGGCGCGCTGCCCCGCGGAGACCGCCTGTGCCTGTTTTCCATAGCTTTGCAGGGTGCGTATCCGCGCAGTTTCTCCGCCCGGACAAAGTTCCACTTCTTCGCCTTCGCAAGCCGTACCGTCCAGAACCGTTCCGGTAGCAACCGTTCCGAAGCCGTCCAGCGTAAACACCCGGTCGACCGCCATGCGGAAAGGCCGCTTGCGGCTATGTTCCGGTATTTCCTGTGACAGCTTGCAGATTGCCTCCCGCAGAGCGGGGATTCCGGCCCCCGTCTTGCAGGAGACAGGGAAGACCGGCGCGGATTCCAGAAACGTCCCGGCGAACGCCTCCCGCACGTCCCCCGCGGCAAGGTCCATCATTTCCTCGTCCGCCAGGTCGCATTTGGTCAATACCACCAGCCCGCGCAAAGTACCGAGCAGCTCGAGAATCGCGAGGTGCTCCCGTGTCTGCGGCATGACGCCCTCGTCCGCCGCCACCACCATCAGGGCCAGATCCAGCGCGCCCGCACCGGCAAGCATGTTTTTGATGAATTTCTCATGCCCCGGCACATCAATGATCCCCGCTGTCCCCTCCGGAATGTCCATATGCGCAAAGCCGAGGTCAATTGTGATGCCCCGGCGTTTTTCTTCTTCCAGCCGGTCGGTATCCATTCCGGTCAGCGCTTTGATCAAAGCGGTTTTCCCGTGGTCAATGTGTCCCGCGGTGCCGAACAGTAAATATTTCATAGCCGCTTCCCATCCAGAATTTCAGCGGTTTGCTGAACGGCAAGCTCAAAATCCGTTTCCTCCAGTGTGGAGACATCCAGCAGCAGATGCCCGTCCGCAATCCGCGCAACGATTGGGACAGCCGCATGCCGGAGCCTGTTTTCCAGCTCCGCGACGGACATGCCCATCGGAACGATCCCGACCGCATAACTGTCCAGTTCCTGCCCCGGCGCAGAGCCGCCCCCGACCGGCCGCTTCTGCGGCAGAAGGGAAAAAGCCGCCGAAGCGCATCGGTTTTGCAGCAGCGCAAGAAGGCGCCCGCCCTTTTCCCGCAGTTCCTTGCCCGACGCATTCAGCATCCGCAGAGCCGGAATGCGGTTTTTGGCGTTTGCGGGGTCGCGGTAGAGAAGCAGCGTGGCTTCCAGCGCCGCGAGGGACAGTTTGTCAATCCGCAGCGCACGGGCGAGGGGGCTTCTGCGCATCCGCGCAATCAGTTCCCGGTTTCCCAGCAGGATACCCGCCTGCGGACCCCCAAGCAGCTTATCCGCGCTGAAACAGACCAGATTCGCGCCGTCCCGCAGGGTACGCGGAACGGTCGGCTCCCCCGTGAACGGATATTCCGTTTCCTCCAGCAGGGCGCCGCTTCCCAAATCCACCAGCAGGGGGACCTCATATGTTTTAGCGAGCCCCGCTAATTTGGGAACGCTCACGCTTTCCGTGAATCCCATGACCCGGTAGTTGCTCGTATGGACTTTGAGCAGTACCCCGGCATTACCGGATTGCAGCACTTCCTCATAATCCCGCAGACGGGTTTTGTTGGTGGTCCCCACTTCCGTTAAGATGCCGCCGCTCTGCGCCATAATGTCAGGCATACGGAAACTGTCTCCGATTTCCACCAGTTCGCCGCGCGAAACCGGGATTTTCTTGCCCGGGGACAGGACGGAAAGCGCCAGCAGCAGAGCTGCGGCGTTATTGTTGACCACCATCGCGGCTTCGCAGCCGCATAGTTCGCACAGCAGCGGTTCCACAAGGCTGTTCCGGCTCCCACGGACGCCCTGTTCCAAATCATATTCCAGGTTGCAGTACCCCCCGGCCGCGGCTGCCACTGCCTTTACAGCCGCATCCGCCAGCGGGGCACGGCCAAGGTTGGTGTGCAGGGCGACGCCGGTAGCGTTCAGCACACGGCACAGCGAGGGCTTTCCCTCCCGTTCCAGACGGGAGCACACCATTTTGCACAGTTCCCCCACCGCGGGTACGGCGCTTATAGTTCCTTCCAGAAGCGCGGCGCGAAGGGAATTCTGTTCCGCGCGCGCCGCGTGCAGCACTCTTTCCCTTCCATATCCGGCAATTAAATCCTCCATGGAGGGTTCGCGCATCAGCAGGTCCACCTGCGGAATGAGGCGCAGGATGTTTTGATCCGGTTCCAAAGCAGTCACACCTCCTGCGACAGGATGGCCTCGACACAATCGGCGGCGTAGTCAATTTCTTCCAGCGTATTGGTATAGCCAAAGGAAAATCGCACGGTCCCCTGCGGAAAGGTTCCCAGCGTTTTATGCGCGTTGGGCGCGCAGTGCAGGCCGCAGCGGGTCATGATACCGTAACGGTTCTCCAGCTCAAAGGCAATTTCCGCGTTGTCCCGTTCCGGGAAATCCAGCGAAACCACCGCGGTCTGTTTTGCCGCGTCGCCGGTTCCCGCTACGCGGGCGCCGCCGCATTCACGCATACGGGCGAGAAAGCGGGCGGTCAGAGCCGTTTCTTTCCGCCGTATGGGTTCGATGCCCGTCTCCTTCAGATAGCGTAAAGCGGCATTCAGCCCATAAATGCCCGGCAGATTGGGGGTCCCCGCCTCAAACCGGTCGGGCAGAAGCTCCGGAACGGTTTCAAGGTGGGAAAAGCTGCCTGTCCCGCCCGCGATCAGCGGGATCATTTGAGCCGCCAGCGCATCCGTGACCAAAAAGCCCCCGATTCCCTGCGGGCCCATCAGGCCTTTGTGGCCGGTGAATGCCAGCGCGTCAATCCCCATCCCCTGCATGTCAATCGGTTCGGCGCCTCCGGTCTGAGCGCAGTCCACAATAAACAGCAGCCCGTGTTCCTTACAGAACGAGCCGACCCGGGCAACCGGCAGAATCGTGCCGCAGACATTTGACGCGTGCGTCATGACGACCGCTTTTGTATTCGGGCGCAGCAGGGGAAGAAGCGCGTCAAAGTCCAGTTCCCCCGTGCCGCCGCACGGTATCCTGTCGAAGGATACCCCGCATGCTTCCAGCTGCACCAGCGGCCGCATGACCGCGTTGTGCTCCATGGAACCGGTGAGGACATGGTCCCCGGGGCGCAGAAGCCCTTTCAGGATAAAGTTAAGCGAAGCAGTCACCGACGGCGTAAAGATCACGTTTTGCGGCTTCGGAAAATGAAACAGGGAGCAAATCCGTTCTCTGGTATCCAAAACCATTTCGGCGGCGCTGTAGGCGCCCGCATAGCCGCCGCGGTTGACATTGCAGCCCACCTGCTCCACATAATACAGCATCTGCTTTCCGACTTCCGGCGGCTTGGGGAAAGAGGTTGCCGCATGGTCCATGTAAACGCTTCTCAAAATTCCACCCACTTTATCAGAGATGCCTTTATTTTACTATGAGCAGTAAAAATAAGCTATCGTTATCAGAATTTTCTATGAATACATTTGTATTATTCAAATTTGCCGCGTCCATACGCAGCGAAAAACTGCGCGGGCGGCGCATGCCCGCCCGCGCAGTCCCTTCACGCAGCCATCCGGCCAAATCCTTAGCCGGCATGCTCCGCCTTTTTAAAGATCGTAAGTTCCACTGTATTACCGTCCACCTGAATATCGGCGCGGTCGATCATATGCCCGATCAGCGCAAGCTCGGAATCCTGCCCAAGGCTGCTCACACCGGCGAGCTGCCAGAAAAACTCTTCCATTCCCTCGTTGCGTTCCGTAATGTTCAGAAATTTATAAAGATCGTGCACCTGTTTTTGCGCATCGGGGGAATAATTGCTTTTCAGATAAAGCGTGTATCCGTCGCTCTGCTTTTCCAAATCCATTTTAATCCCGTCAGAACCAATGCTGAAAAAGAAGCAGACAAGCTCGTCTATAATCTTTGACATTTTTTTAGCAATCGTGTTCATATCATCCTACTCCCTCTCTGCCGGCGATTATTCCGGCGCTTCCCTTTTCAGAGCCTCAATCAGTGGGATTACCACAATACAGATCAGCCCCGCCGAAAACCCATTGTTATACAGGTTAAGCCCCGCATGCAGAATGCCGACATTCAAAACGACGGAAGCATGGATTGCTCCGGTGAGAATTCCCCATTTCCAGCCAAACTGCCCGGCAACCGGAGCCAGCCCGGTCGCAAACAGCGCCGCCAGCAGTACATTCGGGTCACTCAGATTCCAGACCATCGGGAAGGAGCTGAGCACCACGCCAAGCACCACCGGCACACAGTTGCGCAGATGTTTTCCGAACGCTCCAAACCCGGAAATGGAAAGGATTCCCCCGACCGTAGGCCCGTTGAGCGCGCCTCCCACTGCAAGCACATACAGGGTCGAGGCGGCCCCCATAATTCCCATATTGATCATGGTGACCGGGTAGCCGTCCAGCAGCACAAAATCCGCTACCGAGCGGCCGGAATGCCGCAGAATCCGGATCGTCCCGCGGAAGCTGAAACCATTATAACAGAAGCCTGTGAAAATGAAACCCCCAAACAGCAAAAAAAGAAAAACAGAGAGCAGAAGGTTATTCCCCGTACTCCATTCAAACCTGGAGGAAAATGTATACCCAAAGGATTTTGCCACAGAAGCAAGCACCATGCCAATCAGCCCGGCGGTGAACCCGACATTATACAGATTGTAGCCCTGATGGACACGAAGGGTATAAGACGCAATCGGCGGCAGGATAAATCCGATCAGGATGCCAACCCCTATGACCAGCGCAAGCCGGACTGCCGGATGCTTTTCCCCCGCAATCGCAGTCATTTCCGTTACCATGGGCGCAAGCGCGGTACCAAACAGCGACATATGTACATATTTTGAAAATTTTTCTTTTTTATACACCGAGTATAGAAATCCACCCGTAATGATCGGAAAAATATTGCCGATATCCTTTCCGAACAGGGCGAATCCCGCCATTAAAAAAACACACGCTACCGAAATACCGGTGAAGGAAAGCTTCACCAGCCTCAGCAGCGCGATTGAGATCAGCGTAACGAGCCCCGCGTTTACAAACGCGCCGCCCATGCCGCCTACCATAATAGAATCCGTGATCAGCCCCGCGGGCGTTCGGACAATCCGGATGATTCCCGAAACAATCTCTCCGGGCGACCCGGTTAAAAATCCAAATCCAATCAGCAACAGTGAAAACGCAATCATCGTGGTGACAATAAAATCGCCGGGTTTTTGCTCGTCATAGCGCAGATAAGATTTTATTTTCATACAATACCCCTTGCTTAGTTTTGCAGATCAAAGGCTGCACCCGCGCGCGCCGGAAGCTATAGGGATGAACGAGATGTCCTCATAAAAGGGACAAGTCAGCGCGGCAGGTTAGATCAGACGGAATCAGGTTTTTTTAACAAACTGCTGGTGGCATTTTGGGCAGGTGATCATAATTTTTCCTCTGCCTTTCGGGACACGCAGTCCCTGCCCGCAGTTTTTGCATTTAAAATGCCGGTGTGTCAGGCTGTCCTGATACCGGTCGCGAAGGCCGGACAGTCTCCGGTAGATGGGATCCCACCATCGCAAAAAGCGCTGGTTTTCCGCCCACCTGCGGCTGGTATCGCGCGAAAAGATTCTCAGATAGCACAAAACCAGGACAGCGAAAGCCAGCACGGAAAAAAGATCCCGGCGGGTTGCCCGTGCCAGCAGCATCAGCAAAAGTGACACGCCCATCATGCCGAATGAAAGCGCGTCCGTTCCATAGCGTCCCACCATAATCCGTCTGAACCAGTTCATTACAAACTCCTCTTTTCAAGTGTCCTGCTTTTTCACACCAATCATACCATAATCCCATGCAGAAGGCATGAACCATTTGTGAACTCTTGCTAAATCCCGCCGCGTTTATAAGTAATATGGTTGACAATCGCAAGGATCAGCATTGCCGCAAGCGCAATGCTGATCGCGCCCATGCCGGCCTCAATCGTGCTCCTCTGCGCAATGGCGCCCACAAGCATCGGCATCGCGATACCGCCCAGCGTCGCAAGGGAAATACAGGTGCCCACCGCGGCGGTAGACGAAGTATACCGGGGGTCCATACAGGAAAATGCCGTGGGATAAATACCCGCCATCGAAATGCCAAGCCCCATCAGGCAGGGAAAGATGATCCGGATATCCCTGGAAGAGATCATTGCCGTATAAAAGACAGTCACGGCAATTGACATGCAGATAATCAGGCTGCTTTTCCGCACCTTATCTGAAAAATATGCGCACAGCAGCCGCCCCGCCAGAATCATGATCCACAGGATGGCCGAAGTGCTCTGGGCAAGCGCGGTGCCCATGATGTTGCTGTCCCTGAAATAGCTGACCAGCCAGCCGACAATGGTAGCTTCCGCGCACAGATAGAAAAACAGGATTGCCGTCACATTCCAAAACCGGAAAGAACGCAGAAAACCGGCAGTACCGCCCGCCGCTTCTTTCGAACCCGGCGTATTGGAAAGAGAGGAACGTCCAAACATGACCAGCGAGATCAGCGAAAACAGCGCGACAATCCAAGCGGCAAACCGCCATGAGCCACGCAGCGCGGCGGTAATAAATATAGCGGTAAACGGAGCCATAAACGCGCCGACCGCAAAAGTTGCGTGCAGCACATTCAGTGATTTTGTCTTGTCTGTCGTAATCTCCGAAACAACCGCGTTCGAGATGTTGCTCATAGTTCCCCGCCCGACACCGGCTAAAGCAAAAGCCACGAAAAGCATTGCAGGATTTCCGGTGAACGTCATCAGAACCATCCCGACCAAAATGCCCGAACCCAGGGAAACGGTTGATTTTTTCCGTCCGACGGCATACGGCAGAAACCCCGAAACAAAGCAGGCAAGCAGATTCCCGGCCTGATGCGCGGAAATCAACATCCCGCCTACCGTATAGCTCAGCTGATATTCCGCCGTCATAA
This sequence comes from Bacillota bacterium, assembly GCA_023394255.1. Classification (GTDB taxonomy): domain Bacteria; phylum Bacillota; class Clostridia; order Oscillospirales; family Ruminococcaceae; genus Anaerotruncus. The sequence goes on from JAEXAZ010000211.1 coordinate 10,330, forward strand.
GCGGCAGAATCGAGCCGATCATGGTACTCATCATCCCGTTGGAAAAAAAAGCGAAAAAAACAATCCCTAAAAGCTGAGGGTCTTTGGACAGTTTCTGAAGTCCCTGCACAATTTTTGTCATGTCAGTCCTCTTTCCGATTTGTTTCACAGAAGAAACGGGATGCCCGCGGGCATCCCGTTTCTCCGCCCGCACAGGCGGGAACTTAAAAATTACTATATCATACTGCCCGCGGAACGTCAACCGCTCTGTTCAGGCGGGCATAATCAGCTGGGGAATAAGGAGCGAGAGCTGTGGGACGAACGTTACCAACAGCAGCACAATCACCATGCCCGCATACATCGGGAGCAGCGCCCTGGTCACCTTCTCCATGGGCAGCTTTCCAATGGCGCAGCCCACAAAAAGCGCGGAACCGACAGGCGGGGTGCACAGCCCGATTGCCAGATTCAGAATCAGCATGCAGCCGAACTGTACCGGGTCCATCCCAAAGGTCTGCACAACAGGCAGCAAAATCGGCGTACAGATCAGGATGAGCGGAGCCATATCCATAATGCATCCCAAAACCAGCAGCATCAGGTTGATCAGCAGGAATACAACCACTTTGCTGGTGCTGACCGAGATCAGCGCATTGGTCACCAGGGTCGGGACTTTCAGATAGGCAAGCAGCCAGCCAAATGCGCCCGCCGCGGCAATCAGGCTGAAAACCATCGCCAGTGTTTTTACCGTGTTCATCAGGATACGGGACATCATCCTGATCTTTAACTCCTTGTAGACAAACACAGAAATCAGGAACGCATAAATCGCTGCGATTGCCGCCGATTCCGTCGCCGTGAAGATACCGGCCGAAACGCCGAACATAATGATTACGGCGGTAAAAAGCGCCAGAATCGCGTCTTTTGTAATCCGAAGCGCCTCCCTGAACGAGATCTTCTCCCCCTTGGGATACTGCCTCTTTACAGAAATAATGCCGCAGATCAGCATCAGGAAGAGCCCCAGCAATACGCCCGGCAGGACCCCTCCCAGAAACAGGCGGCCTACCGACACGCCGCCCGCGGCCAGTGAATACATAATCATATTATGAGACGGCGGAATCAGAACGCCCTGACAAGCGCTGGTCACGGTTACGCCGATGGCGAAGTCCCTGTCATAGCCGGCATCCACCATCATCGGTATTTCAATGGTTCCCAGGGACGAAACGTCCGCCACCGCGGAACCGGAAATCCCGCCGAAAAACATGGATGCCAAAATGTTGACATGCGCAAGGCCGCCACGCAGCCGTCCCACGCAGACATTGGCAAACCTCAACATACGGTCGGATATGCCGCCCGCCCCCATAATTTCACCCGCGAGAATGAAAAATGGGATCGCCATCAGCGAAAAGCTGTTGATGGCCTTGGCCATCTGCTGCACCATCGCCATCAACGGGATGCCGAGGTATAACATTGTCAGCGATGTGGATGCCGCAAGCGCGAAAGTGATCGGCATTTTGCAGATGACAAAAATAAAAAAACTGCCAATCAAAATTGCAATCGCCAGATTCATATCAGCCATTACTCGTCTCCTCCTTCAATCTTCCGGTGACGG
>JAEXAZ010000251.1 GCA_023394255.1 Bacillota bacterium
ACATAGGCCTGCGCCACACCTGCCGTAAACACCCCCGCGGGCCGTTCGCCGGGGATTGCAAGCGCACCGCGTGTGCGCTCCCTGCATCCCATGGCGAGCACGACTGCCTTTGCCTGCCAGACGGCAAGCCCGCTGCGGGAGACGGTAGTGACCCGTTTATCCGGTGAAACGGAGATGACCGACGTACCGGTCAGGCAGGGGATGCCCAGTCCTTCCGCCTCATCAATGAAGCGCTGCGCATATTCCGGCCCGGACAGCGGTTCCCCGAACCGCGTCAGGCCAAACCCGTCGTGGATACACTGGCGCAGAATCCCGCCGGGAGTATCTTCGCGCTCAATCACCACAAGGTCTGTAATCCCTTTTCGGTACAGCCGGACAGCCGCCGCCAGACCGGCGGGGCCTCCTCCGATAATCACGGCCTCTTTTCGCACTGCGTTCATTCTCTCACCCTCCCGGTAAATAAACTGGAGCCTGCGCGCGCATACAGGACATCCCTGATGTCACAGCCGGTTTCCTCGCAGATCATCCGGGCGACGCGCATCTGGCAGTATCCGCCCTGGCACCGTCCCATCATTGAGCGGGTGCGATATTTGATTCCCACCATGGTGTGCACCCCCAGCAGATTATGTACTGCCTGCAGCAGCTCTGCTCTGGTTACCTTTTCGCAGCGGCAGACCAGCTCTCCGTAATCGGGGTTTTCCCGGATCAGCTGTGCTTTCTGTTCATCGCTTTGCTCGGAGAAACGGATAATTCCTTCCCTGCGCGGGTTAAAGGAGGCGTTGGGATACAGGGTTTCACGCTCCGCCATCAGCCGGACGGCCCGCCGCGCAATCGGAAGCGCGCCGGTGAGCCCCGGCGATTCAATTCCCACGAGGTTGATCGTATGCGGCGCCTCGTCGCGGGCCTCTATGACAAAGTCCTGCACAACGCCGTTTTCATCGAGCCATTTGGGCAGGATGCCGGAATAGTTGCGGATGTAATCGGATTTCCTGATATGCGGCCAAAGCGTTGACGCGCTTTGCGCCAGATAATCCATGCTCTTTTGCGGGACGCCGTAATAAGTGAAGTCGTCTGCATATTCGGCGTTCGGGCCTACCGTAACGTTTCCGTCGACTGTCGGGGTCACGTGGATTCCCATGTAAGTATTGCTCGGCACCGGATAGACCGGCATGGGCAGAAGCGGGCCGACGCGCTTATCCAAAACGATATAATCTCCCTTGGAGCCGCCGATGCGGTATCCGGGAATCCCCAGCATTTCAGAGATTTTCCCGCAGCCAAGCCCCGCGCTGTTCACCACCCAGCGGGTCAGAAAGGTTTCCCGCGTGGTTGAGAGTTCATAGGTTTGATCGGGCAGGCGGCGGATTCCCGTAACTTCGCGGCCAAAATAATAGTCTACGCCGTTTTCCTTTGCGTTTTCGGCCAGCGCGATGGTGTACTGAAACGGATCGAGAATGCCGCTGTTGGGCGAATACAGGGCAAATTTCCCGACTACGGCGGGCACCAGTTCGTGCAGGCGTTTTTCGCCGATGAGTTCCAGGCCGCGGCTGCCGTTGACGCGTCCGGTTTCCAGGGTCCGCTTCAGGCTTGCCAGATCTTCGCCGGTGTTGCCAACCAGCACTTTCCCCGTGCGCTTAAACGGGACGTCCAGCTCTTTTGCCACCGCGTCAAATTCCAGGCAGCCCTCCACACAGCATTCCGCCTTTTTAGTACCCGGATCGTAAGCAAACCCGCCGTGCAGCACCGCGGAATTCCGTCCGCTTGTCTCATAGCACACATCAGACTCTTTTTCCAGAACGCCGATTTTGAGCTGATAGCGCGCCATTTCTCTGGCTACCGCGCTTCCGACCACGCCGCCCCCGACGATCAATACGTCATATCGCTCTTTCAAAGAGATCTTCCCTCCTAAAATCATCCCATGAATTTTAATCTAATATTATCATAATCTAATATTTATCGGATAACAACTCGTAAAATTGAACGAATTTATTGATAAAAATTGTATATTTAAAACTCAGTACTTAAAGTCATCCCATGAATTCACGCGGAAATAAACACTTTTTACAAAGGATTCAATTCCTCTAAAAACCGGCTTTGATTGTAAAGCAGGTGCAGAAGCATGGCCTGCTGCGCCTCGACAGGGCGTCTTGCCCGGATCGCCTGCAAAATGTCGCGGTGCGATTTTACGGTCTGCACATATTCCTGCCGGCTGACGGCCGAGGAAAAAGCGGTAACGCCGGCGCTGATGGTCGGTATCAGGTTTGACATGACGATGTTATGGCTGCATTTTGCAATCTGCACATGAAAATCCTGGTCTTTTCGGGAAAAATCCTTGCCTTCCTGAATCAGGCGTTCCAGCTCTTCGCAAACGGTACGAAGGGTTTCAAGGTCGTCTGCCTGTGCGTTTTCCGCCGCAAGCGCGGCAATCTGCGGCTCCAAAATACAGCGGACCTGGAGCAGGTCCAGCACCAGCTTTTTCTGGTCCTCCACCAGGGAAAATCCCAAAGGGTCGTCCGCTACCCCGTTCTTCGGGGAAACAAATGTGCCTGAACCCTGCCGGATATTGATAATATTGCGCGATACGAGTACCCGCAGGGCCTCCCGGATCGTATTGCGGCTGACGTTCAGCAGCCCGGAAAGTTCATACTCGGTCGGCAGTTTCTGCCCGGGCCGGTATCCCTTTTCGCGGATCAGCCGGATCAGTTCATCCGCTGTCTTTTCTCCGAGCGTCCTGTTTTCCATGATAGCTTTCCGTCCTTTCCCACAAACGATGCCGCCGGCGACGGGGCGGCAGCTCCCGAAGCGGGCTTACCGCCCAACTAAAAACTTCATATGAATTCAGGGAAATCTTAGCATGTTCAAAAAGCAAAGTCAATCGCCGGAAGAAAAATGCCCCCAGCCTGAAAGTCTGGCTGGGGGCATTTGAACTTCGGCAGCTGCCGGTTTTATTCAATGATCGAGGTTCCGGTCATTTCCGCCGGCTGTGCGAGCCCGAGAATTTTGAGCATGGTTGGAGCAAGGTCGGCGAGCCGTCCGCCTTTACGCAGCTTGCAGTCCCCCTGTCCGACCACAAGGAGGGGAACAGGGTTTGTGGTGTGCGCGGTGAATGGGGAGCCGTCCGCAGCATACATCTGCTCGGCATTCCCGTGATCCGCTGTAATTAAGGCGGTGCCGCCCATCTTCAGAATGGCATCAACCGTTCGGCCGAGGCCGGTATCAACGGCTTCAACCGCTTTGCGGGCCGCGTCAAAGATGCCGGTATGGCCGACCATGTCGCAGTTGGCGTAATTAAGAATAATGACATCGTAATTACCGGAAAGAATCCGCTTTTCAATTTCATCGGTGACGAGATTCGCGTTCATTTCCGGCTGGAGATCGTAGGTTGCGACTTTAGGGGACGGGATCAGCGCACGGTCCTCGCCCTCATAAGGGGCCTCCACACCGCCGTTAAAGAAAAATGTGACGTGCGCGTATTTTTCCGTTTCCGCAATGCGCAGCTGGGTCAGTCCCTTGCCGGAGATATAAGCGCCAAAGGTATTGGTCAGGCTTTGCGGCTTGAATGCCACATGTACGCCGGGCATGGTGGCGTCATACTGGGTCATGCAGACAAAGAACACGTCCTTTTTGCCGCCCTTGCGCTCAAACCCGGTAAATGCGGGGTCTACGATGGTACGGGTCAGTTCGCGGGCACGGTCCGGACGGAAGTTAAAGAAGATTATGGAATCTCCGTTTTGCACACCCGCGCCTTTAACGCAGACGGTGGGCTCCACAAACTCGTCGGTGATTTCGGCGCCATAGGATTTTTCAATTGCGTCCACCGCGGAGGCGTTAAAGTTCCCTTCGCCGTTTACGATGACGTTGTAGGCTTTCATCACGCGTTCCCAGCGGTTGTCGCGGTCCATGGCGTAATAACGGCCCGTAACGGACGCGATCTGCCCCACGCCGATTTGATTCATTTCCGCCTCCAGCTCGGCAACGTAGTCCCGGCCGCTGGTGGGCGGGACATCGCGCCCGTCCATGAAGCAATGGACATAGACCTTATGCAGGCCCGCCTGCTTCGCAAGCCGCAGCAGGCCGTAAAGGTGTGTGTTGTGGCTGTGGACGCCGCCGTCGGAGCAGAGCCCCATCAGATGCAGGGCGGAATTGTTCTTTTTGCAGTTTTCAACTGCGGCGGTCAGCGTCTCGTTGGTGAAGAAATCACCTTCGGCAATGGATTTTGTGATACGGGTCAATTCCTGATAAACGATACGCCCGGCGCCGATGTTGGTGTGCCCCACCTCTGAATTTCCCATCTGTCCGTCCGGCAGGCCGACGTCCATTCCGGAGGCGCCGATCAGCGTATGCGGGCAGGTGGCAAAGAGCTGATCAAGATACGGCTTTTTGGCCGCCGCGATTGCGTTGCCGTAATCAGAAGGGTTATAACCGAATCCGTCAAGGATGATTAAGGCTAATGGTTTTTTCATTTTGTAACTGTTCCTCCCTATCTGCGGAAACTGCCGGTACCCGGCAGCATTTCCGGATTCCGAAACTGCCGCCCCGGCTGACCGGAAGACGGCAAAGCAAACTGAGCTCTCTAAAATTATTTGGAAGCCGCGCCGACGATCACCGCAAAATCAGCCGCTTTCAGCGAAGCGCCGCCAATCAGGCCGCCGTCAACGTCAGGCTGGGCCAGAAGCTCCTCCGCGTTCTTTGCGTTCATGGAGCCGCCGTACTGGATGGTCATGGCGTCCGCGGCGGACGCGCCATACAGCTTTGCCACGACGGTGCGGATGTAGTGGTTTACCTCGTTGGCCTGTTCGGCAGTTGCGGTTTTGCCGGTCCCGATCGCCCAGACAGGCTCATAAGCGAGGATGATATTTTTCAGTTCGTCCGCCGAAACCCCGCCAAGGGCGGCCTTGGTCTGCATGCCGACGATCTCCTCAGTGATGCCGGCTTCCCGCTGTTCCAGCAGTTCGCCGACGCAGAGGATGACTTTCAGCCCGCTGTCGAGGGCTGCGCGCACGCGCTGGTTGACGGTGGCGTCGGTCTCGCCGAAATACTGGCGGCGCTCGCTGTGCCCGATGACGACATACTCCACACCCATTTCCGCAAGCATATCCGCGGAAATCTCGCCGGTAAACGCGCCGGATTTTGCCCAGTGGCAGTTTTCAGCGCCCACCTTGATGTTGGTGCCTTTGGTCGCGTCCAGCGCTGTTTCCAGGTTGGTGAACGGAACACAGATTACAACGCCGCAGCCGGCGTCCTTCACGAGGGGGATCAGCTCGCTGATCAATGTTTTTGCTTCCGGGCGGGTTTTGTTCATTTTCCAGTTTCCCGCGATGACTGCCTGACGAAGTGCTTTATTCATTTCCATACGCTCCTTTAATCTGTTCTATCAGGGCTGCTTCTGTGAAAAAAGGCGGGGCAAGCCGCCCCGCCCCCAAATCATTATTTGTCGTTGAGAGCCGCAATGCCGGGGAGTTCCAGACCTTCGAGAAATTCGAGGGAAGCGCCGCCGCCGGTGGAAATGTGGGTCATCTTGTCGCCAAAGCCCAGCTTGGTGACCGCCGCCGCGGAATCGCCGCCGCCGATGATGCTGATCGCACCGCTTTCGGCGACCGCCGTGGCAACCTTCAGGGTCCCGTTTGCAAAGCGTTCAAACTCAAATACGCCCATCGGTCCGTTCCAGACCACGGTTCCGGCCCCCCTGATGGCGTCGCAGAACAGTTCTACGGTCTTGGGGCCGATATCCATGCCCATCCAACCGTCCGGAATCCCGGCGTCTGCGTCTACGGTCTCCAGCTCGCAGGCGGCATCGAATTTGTCGCCGCAGACGGTGTCGATCGGAAGCAGGAACTTGACGCCGCGCTTAGCCGCTTTTTCCATCATTTCCTTCGCAAGTTCGACCTTGTCGTCCTCGCACAGGGAGTTCCCGATCGCGTAACCCTGGGCCTTTGAAAAGGTGTAAGCCATGCCGCCGCCGACAATCAGCGTGTCGACCTTTTCAAGCAGGTTATTGATCACGCCGATTTTATCGGAAACCTTCGCGCCGCCCAGAATGGCGACAAACGGGCGCTTTGGATCGGCCAGCGCTTTGCCCATAATGGAGATTTCCTTCTGGATCAGGTAGCCGCAGACCGCCGGCAGATAATCGGCGACACCGGCTGTGGACGCGTGGGCGCGATGGGCGGAGCCGAACGCGTCGTTGACATAAATTTCGGCGAGGGAGGCGAATGCCTTGGCAAGATCGGGGTTGTTCTTGGTCTCGCCCGCTTCAAACCGGACATTCTCCAGCATCAGCAGTTCACCCGGCTTCAGCGCGGCCGCTTTTGCCCTGGCGTCTTCGCCGACAACGTCTTTTGCCATTGCAACCGGTTTTCCGAGCAGCTCGCCCAGCCGGACGGCAACGGGAGCCAGCGAAAACTCAGGCTTGAATTCGCCTTTGGGTCTGCCGAGATGCGAGCAGAGGATTACCGCCGCGCCATGCTCCAGCAGATACTTTACGGTCGGAAGCGCCGCGGCAATGCGCTTGTCGCTGCTGATGACGCCATCTTTGATGGGCACGTTGAAATCGCAGCGGATTAAGACTTTTTTACCCGCCACATCGATATCTTCGACAGATTTTTTGTTGTAAGAGGTCATAAGAATGCCACCCTTTCGTTTTATGTGAATCCTATTATGCACAGGGAGTTCGTGGATTGATGCGCTTGTTAAATCGGCATCAATCCACCCATTATTTTAATCTATCATTCCCGTTTTTGCAAGTGTTTTCCTGTATTTGTGCACAGCCTTTGGCAGTTTCACTGCAAGTTCCGTGTAAAATGGTTTCCCAGTTTATAAAATGTGCCTTTATTTGCCTAAACATACAAGCCTCTGTACAAAATTAAGGAGGCAGAAGTTCCGGAATAACAAAAACAGCCGTTCCGCACAGGGAAGAGGCTGTTCTGCTTTTACCAGCATCAGCGGTCAGAGATAATCCTTTTCGCAGGCACGGGTGTGGAACCGCTTTTCCCCGCGCACGATCACGCCAACCACCTTGGGGCCTGAATTGATGGCGATGGAAGCGCCCGCGCGGAACTTCATTTTGGGAGCGTGCCCGAATTTTTTTGCGGCGGCTTTCCACATATCCTCGCCGTACTGCTCCACCGACCCGTAGACAATCGCGGCTGGCGCCTTTTTATCGGCACAGTGCGCAAAGGCGTGTTCAACGATGCGGGTCACCACATTTTTATCGCCGCGCACTTTTTCCACCACGGCGGTTTTTCCGTCAATGATCGAGATGACCGGGCGCAGCCCCAGCATATCGCCGACAAAGGCGGTGGCCGCCGGGATGCGTCCGGATTTTTTTGCGTATTCGAGGGAATAAGAGGCGAAATAGATTTCGACCGTTGAAAAGAAGTCTTCCAGATAATCAATGATTTCGGCGGAGGATTTTCCCGCTTTCACCATTTTAGAGGCTTCCAACAGCGGATAGCCGTAGCCGAACGTATAGGAGCCGGAATCAAGGACGGTGATGTTCAGCCTGCCCCGCGCCTCGGGGGTTTCCTCAAAGAACAGCTTTTTGGCGGATACGGACGCCTGGAACATGCTGGAACCGGCCGACGTGATGGTGACGTTGATGATATCCGTATAACCGGCCTCAAACGCATCCTGATAGGATTGCTGGTAGGTCATCGGCAGGATATGGCTGGTAGACGGCAGTTCCTTTGCGGCGGCCAGCCGTTCATAAAATTCCTCGGTGGTAAAGTCGACGCGTTCAAAATATCCTTTGCCGTCGATGGTGATCGGAATCGGCAGCATGATAATGCCGCTTTCCTGCAGATCGGCATCCGAAATGTCGCTGGCGGAATCGGTAAGCAGAAGGATTTTCTGTTCATTTTTTTTCTTCGCCATATATATTCTCCTTGTCCTGTTACAGGCCGTTTGCCGGTTCATCCCAGCTGTATTTTGTGAGCTGCCCGTGATTTTTCAGCGCAGGAAATCCCCATTGCCGCAGCGTCTCGTATGCCGCGACCGCGACCGTGTTTGACAGATTGAGGCTGCGCGCCCCCTCAATCATCGGCAGGCGCACGCAGCTGTCGGGATTTCGCCGGAGCAGTTCCTCGGGCAAGCCCGCGTCCTCCCGGCCGAACACCAGATAGGCATGATCGGGGTAGGCAATATCGACATACGTGTGCGGGGCTTTGGTTGTGAAATAGTAAAAAGCGCCCTGATTTTTTTCGAAAAATTCCGCGCTGGACGCGTAGGTTGTGATATCCAGAAGGTGCCAGTAATCCAGCCCGGCCCGTTTGAGTTTGGCGTCGGTAACCTGAAAACCCAAAGGCCCCACCAAGTGGAGGCGGGCTCCCGTGGCGGCGCAGGTACGGGCGATGTTGCCTGTGTTTTGGGGGATCTGGGGTTCTATCAATACGAGATTCAGAGTTGACATCTATTCACCAGGTTTCAGGACGGCGAAGGCCGCCCGGATTGTAACAGTTGTTTCGTTGCTACTAATTTACCATTTGCAGGGCGTATCCGTCAAGTGTCAGAACTTTATTTTGGAATCCTGTAAAAAATTTCAATATTTTTAAAAATTTATGCATAAAAGCGGAAAAACAGGTCGGTTTTTGCAGTCAGGTTGAAAGGAGGCTGGCAATGAAACAGTCACAGGAGGAAAAACGAAAAAGCCTGTTCTGCTTTTATACCGCGAGAGGGTATTCCCCGGAGGATGCCGCAAAGGCCGCGGGCTATCCGCCCACGGAATGCGGCGGGCAGGCCGCGCTTCTGCTGGGGCAGGCGCAGATCAGGCGCCGGTGCAAAAAGCTGTCGCGGGAGCTGAACTGGTGTTCGCCGGAGGCTCTGGCGAGGGCGGGGCTGGAACGTCTCGCGCTGGCGGGGGCTGACGGAACCGCCGAGCTTCTGCGGGACGACGGCGAACTGAACAGCGGGGCCGATTTTTTCAATGTGTCGGAGATCAGGCGGCCGAAGGGCGGAGGTCTGGAAATCCGGTTTTTCGACCGGCTCAAGGCGCTTTCGCTGCTGGCGGAACTCGGCGGCGACAGCGCCGACAGCGCGGGCTCGCTGCTGGACGCGCTCAGCCGGAGCGCGCGCAAACTGGAGGACGGGGACGAAGATGGCGCAGCGGTTTAAGCGCTTTTCCCCCAAACAGATGACGGCGCTTTGCTGGTGGTGCCCGGGAAGCAGGTTCCGGGACAGAGACGCGATTATCTGCGACGGGGCGGTGCGCAGCGGGAAAACATTCTGCCTGTCCATCGGGTTCGCCGTCTGGGCGATGACGGCCTTTGACGGGCAAAGCTTCGCGCTGTGCGGAAAGACGGTGACCTCCCTGCGGCGCAATCTGGTTCTCCCGCTTCTGGGGCACCTCAGGATGCTTGGATTTTGCTGCGAGGAGCGGCTGAGCCGGGGGTACCTAGACATTTCCCTGGGACGCAGGCACAACCGGTTCTATCTGTTCGGCGGGCGAGACGAGGGCAGCGCCGCCCTGATTCAGGGGGTCACGCTTGCCGGGGTGCTGCTGGACGAAGCGGCATTGATGCCGCGCTCGTTCGTGGAGCAGGCGCTTGCGAGATGTTCCGTCGAGGGCGCGAAGTTCTGGTTCAACTGCAACCCGGAGCACCCCTGCCACTGGTTTTATACCGAGTGGATTCAGAAAGCCGGGCAGAAAAACGCGCTCTACCTGCATTTTACGATGAGGGACAACCCCTCCCTTTCCCAAAAGGTACTCAGGCGCTATGAAAGCCTTTATTCCGGCAGCTTTTACGAGCGGTTTGTTCTGGGCAAATGGGTGGCGGCGCAGGGGCTTGTTTATCCGATGTTCAGCGAGCAGTCCCATGTGGACAGGCAGGTTCCGGAATGCGGGAGGTTTTTCATCTCCTGCGATTACGGCACGGTCAACCCCATGTCGATGGGGCTATGGGGGGAGAAGGAAGGCGTCTGGTACCGGGTCGCGGAATATTACTATTCCTCTAAGGCTGCGGGCGCGCTCAAAACCGACGAGGAATACCACGTGGAACTGCTCCGGCTGGCGGGCGGCAGGAAAATCGAGGCGGTCATCGTCGACCCGTCGGCGGCGAGCTTTCTGGAGTGCATCCGCAGGCACGGGGATTTTCACGCGGTACCGGCCGACAACGATGTCGCCAACGGCATCCGGACCGTCAGCACTTTGCTTGGGCAGGGGCGGCTCAGGTTTGGGGCTGGCTGCCGGGACTGCATCCGGGAATTCGGGCTGTACCGCTGGGACGAACGGGCGGGGCGCGACTGCCCGGTCAAGGAAAACGACCACGCGATGGACGATGTGCGCTATTTCGTCATGACGGCGCTGATGCGGGAAAACAGCGGATTTTTCGCGGCCAGCGTGGGACGTGAAACAGAAGGAGGGAAATGGTGAAACTATCTGATTTATGGAACCGGGGCAAAAATGCGGCCAGCGTGCAGACGGCGCGGCAGCCGGTTTTCGGCTGGGATGCCGCGGTTCCGCTCTGCGCGCGGGACTGTGCGGTTTACGACGGGCTGCGCCGGTCAATCCCCGTCATCGACGCGGCCATTGACAAAATTGGGAGGCTCGTGGGCGGATGCGCCCCCGCCTGCCCGGATGCGGCGGCGCAGGCGGAGCTGGAACGGTTCTTTCGCGAAGTGGCTGTGGGGGCTTCCTCGCAGGAGATAGAGAGCTTTTTGCGCTGTTATCTCGACAGCCTGCTGACCTATGGCAGCGCGGTGGGGGAAATTGTCCTGACGCGGGACGGGAAGTCGGTAGCGGGGCTTTACAACGCGCCGCTGCGCAATCTTGTTTTCCGGCATACGGACGACCCGTTCGGCGTGCAGGTCTGCACGCTGAAAAACGGCCTGACGCCTGTCCCGGCAGCCTGGCCGGAGCTGATCCTGTTTTCGGCGCTCAACCCGCGGCCGGGCGAAATCGCGGGATGTTCCCTGCTGGACAGCCTGCCGTTTGTCTGCGAGGTGCTGGAAAAAATCTACGCGTCTATCGGGCAGAATTTTGAGCGGATTGCCAACCTGCGCTTTGCGGTGACCTATAAGCCGGGCTCCAGCCCGGTTGACCGCGCTTGCGCGAAGGAGATCGCCGCTTCGATGGCAAAGGAATGGGCGGACGCGATGAGCGCCGCGAAATCCGGCGTCATCAAGGACTTTGTCGCGGTGGGCGATGTGGACATCAAGGTCATCGGCGCGGATAACCAGATGATCGACACAGAGGTGCCGGTGCGGCAGATGCTCGAACAGATTGTGGCAAAGCTGGGCATTCCGCCGTTCCTGCTGGGGCTGAACTGGTCGACCACCGAGCGGATGAGCGCCCAGCTTGCGGATATCCTGACCTCCGAACTGGAGAGTTACCGCAGGCTGCTGACGCCGGTGCTGATTCGGATCTGTAAGGTATTCCTGCGGCTGCGCGGCAATACCTGTGGTGTGGAGATCGCATGGGACAGCATCAACCTGCAGGATGAACTCGAGCTGGCAAGCGCGCGGCTCACCGCGCTTGAAGCCGACAAGCTGGAACAAGAACTCGGAAAGGGGAACAAAGCATGAAACAGGCGGTGATCCTGAAATCGGCACAAAGCGCGCCCGCCACGGCGGAACAGCTGGAAAAGGTCAACCAGTACACGCGCAGGGATTTGAACGCGGACGAAGTCTATGTTTTTTCGCTGGTGCTCTGCGATAATGAGGTCGACCGCGATTACGAGCGGTTCCCGACTGAATCGCTGCAAAAGCTGGCGGAACTGTATCTCGGCAAAACCGGCATCTTTGACCACAACCCCAGGGGAGAGAACCAGACGGCGCGCATCTTTGAGACGGCGCTTGAACGGGACGAATCCCGCGCAACGCAGGCCGGCGAGCCTTACTGCGCCCTGCGCGCTTGGGCATACATGGTGCGCTGCAAAAAAAATGCCGACCTGATTCTGGAAATCGACGCGGGTATTAAAAAAGAGGTCAGTGTCGGCTGCGCGGTGGAACGGACGGAATGTTCGGTCTGCGGCGCGGATATGCGCAAGAATCCCTGCACGCATGAAGCGGGCGGGAAGTACGGCGGCGAACTCTGTTACCGTTCCTTAATCCATCCGACCGACGCCTATGAGTGGTCGTTTGTGGCGGTGCCTGCCCAGAAGCAGGCGGGGGTGACCAAAGGGCTGGTCTCCCCGGACGGCGAACTGCTCAAGTCGCTTGAACAGGGAGCTGTCACGCTGAGCAAGGCGCAGGCAAACGAGCTTGCGAAGCAGCTCCGGGAACTGAACGTACTGGCGGAGGAAGGGCGCAGACGGGTGCGGGAGCTGAGATGCAGTTTTGTCGCGGCCGGGGCGTTCGCCCTGCCCGATGTGGCCGCGGAAGTGCTGGGGCAGGTTGCGGAAAAACTGGACGCGGGGCAGCTCGAAGCGCTCTGCAAAGGGATGCGGGAGAAGCTGCCGCCCCTCTTGCAGCTGGGCGGCGAGGCGGATTCGGAAAAACCAGACAACGGAGCGTTCCTGATTTAAGCCATAAAAAATAATTTTAACGGAGGTTTTGCAATGAATTATCAGAACATCAGGCTGGACAAATCCATGTACAAAGGCGGCGTGCCGTTTTCCGCGCAGCTGGAAAAGCGCGACCCGTCCCAGAACTATGCCGGGACCGAGCTGGCGGGGCTGGACGCGTTTCAGCGCCAGCTCAAGCGGTTTGACATTAAAGTAAGCGGGGCCGCGAGCGATTCCATCTCCAAATTCTTCAGCACAGGCGATTCGGCCGCGCTGTTCCCGGAGTATGTGCAGCGCGCCGTGATGCAGGGCGCGGACGAAAGCGCCGTGATCAACAGCGTGATCGCTTCCAAGACGGTCATCAACTCGCTGGATTACCGCACGATCGCCACCGATACGGGGCACGATGTGGAAGCGGCGGTTGTCGCGGAGGGCGAGGCGATTCCGCAGACAGTCATCAGGCTCAAGGACAACCTTGTCCGGCTGACGAAGCGCGGGCGCATGCTGGTGGCTTCCTATGAGGCGATCAAGTTCCAGCGCATCGACCTGTTCACCGTTACCCTCAAGCAGATTGGCGCTTATATCACAAGGGCACAGCTGAAAGACGCGGTGGATGTCCTGATCAACGGGGACAGCCCGAACGACGCAAACGGCAACAAAGCGGAGGTGCTTGCCACACATAACACCGGAGCGCTGGCCTATGACGACCTGCTGAATCTCTGGTCCAAATTTGAGGATTTCCGGATGAACACGATGATCGTGTCGCCCGACATGATGCAGAAACTGCTGACACTCAGCGAACTGCGCGACCCGACGGCGGGGCTCAATTTCTCCGGCAGCGGCATGATCGGCACGCCGTTCGGCGCCAGCGTGATCAAATCCACCGCCGTTCCGGAGGGGACGATTGTCGCGCTGGACAAGAATTTCGCGCTGGAAATGGTGACCGCGGGGGACATTACCGTGGATTACGACAAGCTGATCGATTCCCAGCTGGAACGTGCGGCGGTGACTTCGACTTCCGGATTCGCGAAAATCTTCCCGGAGGCCACGAAGGTGCTGCGCCTGAAAACCGCTTAAAACGGAGGACGTCTGATGGAACTTGAACAGGTATATCAGCAGTTTGCGCGGTTCGCGGGACTGGATGCGGAAGCCGGGCGCATATGGCTGCCGCTTTGCGAGGCGGCAATTGCAAAGCTGCGCGGCATGCTTGTCCCCGACGCGCCGGAAAATGACGCAAGACTGGTTCTCGCGGCGGCGGGCGAGGCGTACTATCAGTACGCCCTTGCCCGCGGCACCGATGCCGAAAGCGTCAAAATCGGTGAAATTTCGATTTCATCGCAGAGCGGGACGGGCGCGCAGTCCGTCCGCGCCCTGCGGGACGAGCTTCTGGCGGGCGCGTCGCCCCTGCTGGAACCCGCGGACGGATTAAGGCGGGTGCCGTGATGGAACTGCGGTCAACAATCCGAAATGCTTTACAGGCGCTTGGCGGGGAAGTCAGCCTCGAAAAAGACGGCGCGACCTATCGCTTTTCTGCCTGTATTCAGCCGGACGCTTATCAAACGCAGGAGGGCAGCCGCCCCCCGCAGACCCGGTTCGGGAAAGCGGACCCACGGCAGTATCTGTATTACGGCCCGCTGGAAAACGGCGGCGAACTGGTGGAGGCCGGAACGCTGCTCAGGCAGGGAGAAACGGTCTATCTGGTACAGCTCTGCCACGATTTTTGCTGGCAGGGGGAAGCGGTTTACAGGCGGGCCGTGCTGAAAAGGCAGGAGGGCTGACATGGAACAGTTGTTGAAAATCAGGCAGAATGTGACGGCGTATCTGCGGGAAGCGCTCTCCGACATGGATGTGGGGGTTACCGGGGACTATCCGGAGCATGGAAAAGCCGTGAAAAAGGACTGTATCGCCGTCGGGCTGGACGCGGCGGAACTCTGCGGCAGCCAGGTGTGCCTGACACTGCGGTTTGACCTGCTTGGGCAGGACGGCGCGGGCTGCCGCCGGTTGTTTGACCGGCTGTGTGAAGTTTTGCTTGACCGGAAGAACGGGATGGGGGTCGGCAAACTCGCCTGCGGGGAACTGCGGGCGGATGAGGCCCTGTCCGGTACGGTGCTGACGGCGAAAGCAGAACTGACCGGGATTTTGGAGGAAGCCGGGGAGGAAGACGGAGAGCCGGTCAGCGGCGTAATCATCAAAAGCGAGGGAGTGGAAACAGCATGACAGAACTGCCAAAAACACTGCGCCCCGGGGTATTCATCTCGGCCGGCATAGCGCCCGCCTGCTGCGGAACAACGCGCGGAGGGGCGGCGGTCGTGGCGCAGGCCGGATCCGGCGAGGCGGGTAAAGCCATCAGGCTGGAGACTGCCGCCGACGCGCGGCAGTTCGGCGGAGACAGCGCGCTTTGCAGAATGGCGTCCATTCTGCTGGAGGTCAGCATTTCGCCCGTCTGGGCGGTGCCCGCAGGCGCGGATTACGAGGCGGCCTATGCCGCGTGCGAAGCGCTGGACGATCTTCTGGCGGTGACGGGGGACGGCGGCGCGCAGGCGCTTTGCGCCCACGTGGAGCGCTGCCGCGAGAACGGGAAGGAACGGGTGGGGATTCTGCCTGCGTCTTCCGTGGAGGCGGCGTGCGACGCGGCAAAAGAGGCCAACAGCCCGCATCTGGTGATCGTCTGCGACGGCGGGACAAGGACGGAGGAAACTGCGGCGGCATTCGCAGCCGCGGTCGTGCAAGCTCCCGCAGGGGAAACCCTCAACGGGACGGTGCTGCCGCTTGCCGAGTTTGACGGCGCGCTTTCCGACGGCCAGATTGAGACGCTGCTTGGGTTTGGCGTAACGCCGGTGGAACGCTTGGATATGAAAGCGTCGGTTGTGCGGGCGGTCACAAGCTGCACGTCCGCGCTGGGCAGACAGACGCGCATGTTTTCCAGCCTTTCCGCGACGCTTGCGGCGGACGATGTGGTGCGGACAATCAGGCAGGCGGTACGCCTTCGCCTGAAAGGGATGAAAAATACGGCGGTCACGCGGGAAAGCATCGCTTCGCAGATCGTGGTGGAGCTGGAAAACAAACGGACGCAGGGCGTGATCGACAGCTATCTGCCGCCGGTGGTAAAGCCCCATCCGGAGGATCCGTCTGTCTGCGCCGTCACGCTGCGGTTTCGCGCCGCGCCGGAAATCAGCCAGATTGTCATATCGGCGCAGATTTTGCTTTGAGGCAGCGGAATTTTGAAAGGACAGAAGGTGTTTGGATTGATCACTTTTCCCACGAGCAGGGATATTTACATCGAAGTTGACGGCAGGCGTCTGGCGGCCGCGCAGAGCTACAAGGCCAAAAGTACGCAGGACAGCCGCCCGGTGGAGGCGTTCGGTTCCTCCGAGCCGGTCGGCACGGTGGGCGGCAGAATCCGCCATCTGCTGGAGCTGACGCGTGTGCGCCTGCTGGACCCGGCGGGACTGGATTTTTACGGGCTGGATGATTTTAACGTGGTAATCGTCAGGCCCGACCGCAAAATCATCTATTCCGGCTGCCGGTGGCTCGCGATTGACGAAACGGTGAACCTGGGAGACCCGGTTTACGAAACGCTGTCCCTGACGGCATGCCGCAGGCTGGAGGTATGCCTGTGAGCGCGCAGAAGCTGCCGGAAAACCGGTTTCGCGTGCGGTATCTGGGGCGTGAGTTTTGTTTTTGCAGGCAGAGCGCGCTGGAACAGATTGAACAGCGGGGGCTGGCCGCCCGCCTGACCCCGCTGCTGCTGGCGGGCGGCGTTGACACCGCGCAGGCGCAGGCGCTGGCCTGCAACTGCACGCTGCTCTGGCAGGTTCTGGAGGACGGGGATAGCGGGAATGTGCCGGAAGACATCCTGCGCCGGTTCACATTGGAGCAGATCGCCGACCTTTGCGCGCTTTATTTTGAGCAGGGTGACTTCACCGAATCCGGGGTCAGCGAATGCTGCGGAACGGACGAACTCCGGGGAGGTGAGCAGGATGGTTAATCTTTCGGCCGAACTGGCGCGGAACCTGGAAGTTTACAACCGGTATTACCAGTCGCGCGCGGCGGTGGAAACCCCGTTCAAGGTGGATGTCCCCATGGTGGGCGACTCCTATATGGACACCGAAAGGCCGCTGGGAACAGACAGCGCGCGGGAAACGGAACCGGCGGAGCCGGCCGGTTTCGGGATTGACGATGAGATTGCGGAAGTTACCTACCGTTCCCCAATTCCGGGCGACCTTGATTTTCTGGGACTTGTCAATGACCGGCTCAAGACACAGTCCCGCCGGTATCCGCACCCGATCACCAATGAAATGGAGGAGGTGGGCTGATGGCCGCGAACCTTCAGTTTGGGAATTATGTGTTCGCGCACAATCCCCGTAAAATCGAACTGGTATGCGCGCAGAAGCTTGCGGCTTACCTTCTGCCTTTTTACGGCGCGGTTACCCAGAACCTCGGCGCCAGCTGCCGGAGCGTGCGCTGTGAGGGCGAGGTATTTGCCGCCGACGCGCGCGGAGCGGCTGAAGAAGCGGCCGCGATCGGGGCGCTGCGCGGCAGGGAGGAGCTGCTCTATCTGCCGACGGGAGAGCGCTTCCGCGCGGTGGTTTCCCGGTTTTCCTGCACGGCGCAGGGGGACGGCAGGGTGCTCTCCTACCGGATAGACTTTTCCGAAACGGACAGCGCGGGGGAGGCGGAGGAATGAGCATAGCGCCGGAAAACCTCACTTTTTATGGCCTGGACCGGGATCTGATCCGTGTGAATCTGCCGCGCCCCCTGGAATTTGAGCTGGTGAAATCATTTGATTCGCCCGCGCATTCGTTTGAGGGGGATTTCCCCTGCGGGAAGGCGTACCCGGAATTCTTTTATGTGGAATTCTGGGACGGACAAACGCGGCTGTTCCGGGGGCTTGTCGATGAACAGACGGTGACGGAAAACGACTGCGGGCGGCGGCTCAGGCTGATTGCGCGCAGCAGGGGCTCTCTTTTGCTGGATAACGAAGCCCGCCCGCAGACCTATCAGAATGTGGATTTGCAGGATATTTTTGAAAACCATATCCGTCCTTACGGGTTTTCGGTGCTGGACGCACAAACCCTTCCGCTGATCAATGTTTTCCCTGTTTTAAAAGGGACAAGCGAGTGGGAAGTATTTTATAACTTTTTTCGCAACAGCGGCCACGGGATTGCCTATATCAATGACGAAAACAAAGTGATCTGCTGCGAGCACCCCGATACCGGCGTGATACGCAGCATTTCCAACCGGGATTCCGCCGCGATGCGTTACAGCAGCCTGAAGATCGTGAACAACCGATATTCGCCGGTAACGGAGTATATCATCCGTGACCAGGACGGCGCGTACAGCTATTCCTATCAGAACCCCGATCAGACGACGGGGCTGGCCCGCAGACGGTATCTGATTCCGTCGGGGGAGTTTATGGACGCATCTTATGCCGGACGGTTTGAGGCGTTTCTGCGGATCAAACGCTCCATGCTGGGCAAACGGGTGATTACCGCGACGGTTCCGGGCTATCGGGCAGCCTCCCTTTGCGACAGGGTCAATCTGGATGCGGGCCTTTGCCGGTATGACGGGCTGTTTGTCCATCAGCTTCGCTGGAAACTGTCCGCCGGAGGCGTTTCCACCACGTTTACCCTGATCGATCCGCAGTTTATTTAATGCAGAAAGGATGAGACAACGATGGATGTTCTTCTTGAAGACGGCGATATCGTTCTGGATCACCGGGGCATGCCGGTGCGGATAACAGGAAAACGCGAACTGGCGCAGCGCGCCGTCATACGGCTTGCGGTCAAACGCGGTTCCCTGCCCTGCCATCCGGAATTCGGCAGCAGGCTGCACCGGCTGGGGCAGACGGGTTCCCGCGAGCGGCTGGACCAGGCGGCGCTTGCGGCGGTGCGCGAAGCGCTCGCACCCATCGGGGAACTGAAAGTGCTCTCCGTGGGCTGCCATTACGACGGGGAAAACAGCCGCCTTTCCGTCCGTGTACGCGCGGCGGCGGAGGAAAGCCCCGTTTCACTGGAGGTGACCCTGTGACGGAAGCCGATTTTTACCAGGCGATGGAGGCAAAATACCGGGAGCTGACAGGAATCATACCCGATGAGGCTTCCGATACCGCGATCCGGTTTCATACGCTGGCGGCGGAGCTGGAACGCTTTTCCGAAAGGCTTGCGGAGGCCGAAAAACAAAGCTCTCCCCGCACAGCCGTGGGCGAAGCGCTGGAACTGCATGCCGAAGGCAGGGGCATCTTCCGAAAGCCCGCCTCCTGTGCGGCGGGCGCGATCGTATTTTCCCGCGCGGGCGCAAAGGGCGCGGCAACCATCCCCGAAGGGACTGTTTGCGCGGCGGCGGACGGCACGGACTATGTTACCGCCGAGCCGGCGGAGTTCGGGGAAGAGGATACACAGGTATCGGCGGCGGCAAGGGCGGCCCGCGCCGGAGCCGCAGGGAATGCGGCCGCCGGCGCGATTGTCCGGGTCCGGCAGGTTTTGGGATTTTCCGCGGAAAACCCGGAGCCGTTCACAGGCGGGTGCGATGCCGAAAGCGACGAAGCCCTGCGCCGCAGGGTGCTGGACGCCTGCTTTGCTCCAAACACCGGCATTAATCTTGCTTTTTACCGGCAGGCCGCCCAGTCGGCGGACGGTGTGCAGTCTGCATCCTGTACGGCAGGTACCGATCCCGGCGAAGTGATTGTTTACCTTGCGGGGGATGGGAACGGGCCGGTTCCGGAGGCCCTAAAAACAGCGGTACAGGAACAACTGAACCGGATGCGGGAACCGTTTGCGAAAATCGTTGTGCGGGACGCGGCCGTTCTTTCCACAACTATTTCGCTGGCAGTGGAAAAAACGCAAGGCTCAAAATCGGCCGGCGTATGCGAAGCGCTGCGGGCAGAAATACAAAAGAAGCTCTTGGGGCTTGCGGTTGGTGAAGAGCTGACGCTTGCGGCGCTTGCGCGGGTGATCGTGCAAAGCGGGCTTGCGGAAAACTGGAAGATTCTTTCCCCCGCACAGGATGTGGTTCCGGACGCCTCGCAGGTTGTGCGCGCCGGCACCGTGACGGTAACGGAATGGGGGGCTTAGGCATGGGATTGTTTCAGGCGACCGCGGCGACGGGGCTATATCGCCTGCGCGCCGGGGACGCGGTGGTAAACGAACTGCTCGCCCTGCAGGCGGGGCTTGACCTGATTGCGCAAAGATCGCAGTCGTTTGAGCGGTCATCGTTTCCCGGCCTTATGAGCAGGGCACAGCTTGAGCGGGCGCTTGCGCTCTATCGGCTGGATGCGCCGGAAGAAACGGGGGACGAACCCCTGCGCCGCGCGCTGAAAGCACTAACGGCACCCTGCGGGCACAGCCTGGAAAGCATAGAAACGTTTTTGGGGGAATTGGGCGCGGACGTCACATTGGAGGAGCAGCCGGATACACGGTGCATCACTGTAAAAGGGGCCGTGGGCGGATTGCTGCGGGACAGCAGGGCTTTATGTGATCTGCTTGCCAAACTGCTTCCCCCAGACGCCGCCATTGAGGAGGCGCTGGGGATGCTGACATGGGAGATGCTCGACGGGTTTGATATCCCCTTCGATGTGCTGGACGCACGGGATTTTACATGGACATGGCTGGAAACCAGCGGTCATCTGCTGGGAAACGGGACGGAAGGACGGGATGAAAATGGCCAGCAGTAACAGCACGGCGAACCTGCATCTCAACCAGTGGCTGGGATCGGACAAGCCGAAAATGGAGGATTTCAACAGCGACAACAGAAAACTGGATGAGGCCGTGGGAGCCCATCTTGCCGATGGGGAACGGCATATCCGGGCGGAGGAGCGGCTTTCCTGGAATGCGGGAATCCCGATCGTTGGCACCTATACCGGCGATGGCCAGAGCTCCCAGCGGATAACGCTTGGATTCCGCCCGTCCTTCGGAATTGTCTTTGCCATAGACCAGGCGGTGGTACGCGTATCCGGAAGCAATGTGATTCTGTTTACGGCTCTTCTGGGGCCAAACGGCGCATCGATCGGCGTCTCGGCGGACGACACCGGATTTGACGCCTATTACGCACCCGCGGCAATCGGCGGACGAATCACAAATATGAATGCTCCGGATATCGTATACCAGTACATTTTGTTTCGATAGGCGACAAAACAATCGGGAACAGGCGCTCCGGCCGCCTGTTCCCGTAAAATTTTTTAGCCGCGGGTATTGATTTCTCTGAAAAATTATGCTATTATAACTTGTACTGTCTAGTAAGTCAAGGAGGTGTAACCTATGCCGAACATTAAATCTGCAAAAAAGAGAGTGCTTGTCAGCGAGAAAAAGGCTCTTCAGAATAAAACTCTTAAGACCAATCTCAAAACCGTTTTGAAAAAAGCCGATGCAGCTGTTGTCACCGGTGCTGCCGACAGCGCCGAAGCAGTGAAAGTGGCAATCAAAAAGGTGGATCAGGCTGTAGCGAAGAATCTGCTGCATAAAAACACTGCTGCACACAAAAAATCCGCGCTGATGAAGAAGCTCGCTGTTGCTTCCAAATAAGCAGACGGCTGGGCGAACACATCTGTTTTGAAACACTGTCACCACTGGTGGCGGTGTTTTTGTTTTGCTATAAAAAAGATACTGTTCAGGACGGGAAGCGCTTGACAGGGCCAGCCTATCATGTTAGGCTGGCCCTGTAGTCTACTTGGATAGACAGGAGACGTCTTATTTGGGTCAGGAATTAAAGCTGTACGACGCGGAGTTCCGGCTTGCCGGCATTGTGTGGGAACACGAGCCTGTTCAGTCCGGCGGGTTTGCGAAACGATGCGGACGAAATCAAACAACTGATCGACCGGGTTAGGGAGGGGTAGCGTTGGAAACAAGGATCGGACGCGTTTTTCGGCGTGTGCTGTATATAGGTATCGCTTTGCTTGTGGTTGTTGTGTTGATGCTGCTTGCCAATCCGAACAGGAAACCCGCGACATCACCCGCCGAAACAGTTGTCCCGGAAGATGGCGAGGCCGAAAAACTTGCCGCAAAGCTGCTAAGGGCGCAGGCGGATGCCGCCGCCGGCAGGGATGTGCGCGAATTTGCCGCGAGCGAAGCCGGATTGAACAAGTTGATTTCCGCCGCGGAACCTGAACCCGCTGAGGAGGAGCCCTTGTATTCCGTTATGAAGCTGGGGCGGGACGGGATGGTTCTGACAGCCCGTTCACCTCTTTCCGCTATGGAAACGGAACTTGCAAAACAGGCGGTTTTCAACTACCTGGTCAAATCCGCCGCTGCCCCGGCGCTGGATATCGCTTCGCTGGCTTACAGTTATCTGATCCGCGCGTCCTACGGGGACGGGACTGTTTCCGACTACTATGCGTTCACTTTGGACGGGTTTGCCTATATGCAGGGCGGGAGAAGCGGGCGATACAGCAGGCTGGATGACACCCTTTATTACGCGCTGGCCGCGATGACGGACGGGCAGGATTCGCCGACGGATGCCGTGCAGGCTGATCTTGAGTCGCGGAAAGCCACGGGCGCTGTCATCAGCATGACGATACAATCCGTCTCGGTGTCGCCCGAGGAAACTGCCCGCGTGCGGAAAATGTATGCCGGCAGTGAGCTTGCGGAGAAAAACGGCTGGTCGGACGATTACATTGAAAACAATCTGCTCGCGGTCTTCGCGCAGTATACCGTGGATTATGATAACACGAAGGTGCCCTATCCGGAGGGGGCGCTGGAACAGTATTTTTACCTGACCAGAAAAGACGAACAGTCCTCCTGGGCTGTATGGGACGCGATGAGTCCGTCAGATCGGAAGGAAACGCCCGGGCTTGGCTGAGCGGACATACATAATTCAAAAATAAAACAAAAAATTTTGGCATGTTTTTTGGAAATTCTCGCAACAAATCTCCATTTACTTCCACTGCCGTTATGTTATAATGATAAAAAGCAATCGTTGTATGGAAATAAAAGTATGAAAAGAAGGGTGACAAAAATGAACCTGATTCGGAAAAGATTGACTTCTATCGCCCTCGCGGCAGTCATGACCGTGAGTACCGCCGTCACAGCCAGCGCCGCTGCTGCCCCTCTGCCTTATGGCGTGAGTGTTTCGGGCAAAAACCTGTCTTTCACTAAGAACGGCAAGGCGGTCGCTTCCTACCTGCTCAAGACGGCCGACCTTTCATTGACCAGCGGAAAAACCGGTTCCCTTCTGCTCTGCTTTACTGACTCAACCGGCAAGAGCCGCGCTATTTCACTGGGCAGTCAGGCCGCTCTGACATTGGAGGGTAAGCTGGATTCCCTCTCTGTCCAGAAAGCGCTGAACGACGGTGTGGCAGTATCCCTCGGCACCACCGCCGATGTCGCGAAGCTCACTGTTTCGTCTCCCAATCAGATTGCGGTCGGCGGAAAGGTTTCCGCAATGACCCTTTCCGCGGCAGCAAAAGTAACGGTGAAAAAAGGCGCGTCGGTTGCCAAAACGGTCAAGAGCGATCCCAAGGCCACTGTAACGGTTGAAAAAGGTGCCGCGGCCGCCAAACCGACAACTTCTGCACCCAAAACGACTTCCAGCGGTTCTTCCAATATCCGCCTGAAAATCGACCCGATCGAGGGCGACGAAGGCGACCGCCTGATGGACCTGGTGGATGAGCTCAATTCCAATGTCTATGCTTATGATGCATATACGGATGATATCATTGACGGAAAATGCACCTGGAACAATTCCCGCTACGCCGAACTGGACGACGACGATGAGAGCTACTCCTTTACCTTCACACCCGACGATGATGATTTGCCGCAGGTCAAGGGGAAAATCACCATCTATGTAAAAGGTGCTTTCGGCGATATTACCCTGCATTATATTGACACAACGATTAAGGCCGAAGAGGGTGACAAACTGAATGACCTGAAAGACGATCTGGAAGACGCTGTAGAAGCGTGGGACGACAACGGTGATATTGTCGACGGGACCTTCAAGTGGGATTCCTCCGGCAGCACCGAGGTGCGTGACGGCCGCAGCTACGGATTTACTTTCAAGCCCAAGAAGAGTTCCCGCTATGACAGCGAAGACGGCAACATTGAAATTGTGTTTTAAAATTAAAAATATTTTATAATTACCCATTAAATCCCGGCTTTGGATAAAAGAGCCGGGATTTTTTCTATATATTTTTTGAAAAATATAATTGACATTGACGCTGCGTCATCGTCTATACTGAGTTTGTCAGGAGGGGTTGAGATGGAATACACCGTCAAGGCGCTTGCCCAAATAGCGGGTGTCAGTACACGGACACTGCGCTATTACGACCAGATCGGGCTGCTGGCGCCCGCCCGCGTCTCATCGTCCGGCTACCGGATCTATGGACAGGCACAGGTGGATACGCTCCAGCGGATTCTGTTCTACCGGGAATTGGGGATGCCGCTGGAGGAAATCAAAAAACTGATTTCCGACCCCGGCTACGATTCCCTCGCCGCTCTGGAGGATTACCGCGTGGAGCTTCTGCGGCGGCGGGAACGTCTTTCCGTCCTGATTGGAAATGTGGGCAAAACCATACTGGCTCAGAAAGGACTGACCGCAATGAACGATAAAGAGAAATTTGAAGGGTTCAAAAAAGACCTGATCGATCAGAATGAAAAACAGTACGGCGTGGAAATCCG
Source organism: Bacillota bacterium (assembly GCA_023394255.1). Lineage (GTDB taxonomy): Bacteria > Bacillota > Clostridia > Oscillospirales > Ruminococcaceae > Anaerotruncus. Next base: position 24,041 of record JAEXAZ010000251.1, read on the forward strand.
CGAAAAATACGGAGTGCAGGCCGTGGAGGGAAGCAACCGGAAACTGATGAACCTCTCTCAGGAAGCGTATGACCGCATGCAGAAAACCGGAGAGGAAATCAACCGGCTTCTGGAACAGGCGGTGCGCGAAAACGCAGACCCCGCCGGAGAGGAAGGCAGGAAGATTGCCGCCCTGCACTGGGAATGGCTGGGCTTTACCTGGCAGCAGTATTCCCCCGAGGCACATGCCGGCCTGACACAGATGTATGTGGACGATGAGCGGTTTACCGCTTATTATGACAAAAACGTGAAAGGCTGCGCCGCTTTCCTGCGTGAGGCGGTGCTCGCGTGGCTCGGTATGTAAACGGAACCGGAAAGAGGCATCCTATGGGTGCCTCTTTCCGGTTCCCGCCTCTTTATTTGCGGAATTTCATAAATAAAGGTACAATTATCCCGTATAATAAAGGATGCAAATTGATAGGGCGGTTGGAGATAAGATGAAAAAAAATCAAAGGGCCATGCGGGAATTTGAGAAACTGAAATCGCAGCTGTCTCAGACGCGGAATATTGTCCGGCATTCCAAGGATGCCAACCTTTGGAACCACGAGGCAAGCGTCCGGAAAAAGATAAAAGCGCTGTCACAGCTGCAGGATGCGAACATCCGCGGATACCGGGGCCTCTATGAGGACTGGGTCCATCTTTTGGACGAGATATCCGCGAGGCTGCTTGCGCATTACAATAAAAGAAACGGGACGAATTTTCAGTTCGGGGAAATCGTGGAAAAGGACAGGGCGGGATATCTCAGCTCCGGTATCATCGCGGTTCTGATGTCGAGCCATATTCCCGATCTGGTCGCGGAGGAATTTAAAAAATACTTCCCTAAGAATCCCAAGGATGAATATCCGCGCGCGCGGGCCATGCAGAGGACCCTGCATCTGCATCTCGGGGAAACCAATACCGGAAAGACCTATAACGCGATTCAGCGTCTCAAGCAGGCGGGAACCGGCGTCTATCTGGCGCCGCTCAGGATTCTTGCACTGGAAATTTATGAAAGGCTCAATCAGGAGGGGGTCCCCTGCAACCTGATTACCGGCGAAGAGGAAATTCTTGTGGAGGGGGCGCGCCATGTCAGCTCCACAGTGGAAAAACTAAACCCGGACCGGGAATATGACGTGGCGGTCATTGACGAAATCCAGATGATCGGCAATTCCCAGCGGGGACAGGCGTGGTCCCGCGCGCTTTTGGGGCTGCGGTGCCCGGAAATCCATGTGTGCGGCGCGCTGAACGCCAAAGGGCTGCTGCTGAAAATCATCGAAGACTGTGAAGACCAATATGATATCCGGGAATATACCCGGTCGGTCCCGCTGGAGCTTTATGACCGTCCGTATGAATTCCGGGATGCGGAGAAGGGCGACGCGCTGGTCGTCTTTTCCAAGCAGCGTGTACTGGAAATTTCCAAGTATTTTTTGGACAGGGGGGTCAAAACCAGCATTATCTATGGGGACCTTCCGCCCGAGGTGCGGAAAATCCAGTATGATATGTTCATCAGCGGAGAAACCGGCGTTCTGGTTACCACCGATGCCATCGGCATGGGGGTCAATCTGCCGATCCGCAGAATTATCTTTATGAGTTTGCAAAAGTTTGACGGCGAGGAGGTCCGCTATCTCACCTCGCAGGAAATCAAGCAGATCGGCGGGCGCGCGGGCAGGCAGGGGATCTACGAGACCGGATATGTCGGCGTCAACAGCCTTGACCAGCCGTTCATCGCGGAAAGCCTGGAAAAGGAGGATGTCCCGATCAGCCAGGCGGTAACCGGCCCGAGCGAGGCCATCCTGAAGATTGGGAGCCTTCCGCTCAGCCAGAAACTTGCGCTCTGGGGCACGCGGCATGAAACTGTAAGCCATTACAGGAAAATGGATATCCGGGATTATCTGCTGATTCTGGAAGCAGTAAAAAACTACCGCCTGCCGGAGGAAGACCAGTTCAAACT
>JAEXAZ010000254.1 GCA_023394255.1 Bacillota bacterium
CGGTTCCTTCGTTTGACGGTAAAGCGCCAGAGCTGCTGCCAGCAGGGGACTTGAGGACTCTTTGTCGATACAGTAAGTATCCAGTGCGCCGGCGGTAGTAAACCCCTCCCTGTCCAGGCCGCTGTAATAAAAGGCATATGCGCGACGGGCGCAATCCAGATAAGAAGCCTCGCCTGTCAGCTGATACGCCTTTAACAACGGCGGAATCAGAAAGCAGCCGACAGTTCCGCCCTCTCTCGTCACGTTTCCATCTCGATCCCAGCTTTTAGCAAACGCGCCGTCAGATTTTTGCGCTTTGCAGACGAAATCACAGATTCCAATGGCGGTCTCTCTATATTCAGGTCTGCTGACTCCTGCTTTTTCTGCCAGTTCGGCGGCTTCAAAATAGCCCTGAGCCGTCCCTCCCAAATTACATGCATCAATGGGGAATTCCCTGACCCCATTTTGATATTTCGCAACTTCGGGCATATATACAGTATCTGCCCGTTCTTCAGGTTCTCCGTCATCCGTCAAATCGCACGCAGATTGTTCTGGCGCTTTATCAAATTTAATAAGCATCAGCCCGTTCGGCAGCCGCGCAAATCGAATCCAGCTGTCCAGTGTGGAGATGGCCTTATCTCGCGCATCTGTGTCGCCTGACCGCAAATATTCCCACAACAAAGCACAGCATATTGATGCGTTCTGCCCCACCCAGCCAAGTTCGTACATGATTTCATTGCGTTTTGCGTAATAGCATGTATCCGGATACCACTGGAGCCCTCTGTTGAAAGCGCAGAAGCCCGTGTTCCTGTCGGTGGTCCACAGGCTTTTGAAATAAGCGATTCCATATCGGTACAAGTCCTTTGCCGGCATAGTCGGGCGAAGAGGATGCAGATAATAGCTCCAGGCGAAATCGAGCATTTCCCTGTACCGCATCTTGGGGTGACCACCGCGGGAAATATGGATCACAGCTTTAAAGTTTCTGCGGGGCTCCATTTTACCCATATATGGATCTGCCCAATAATGGCGCATCAGGACATGCGAGCCCTCTTGCTCCGGCCAAATCAGCGCATGGCGTGTATGTTTCCCCTCACGATAAAGAGAACAGCTTGCTTTATCGTCCGCCATTGCCAAAAGCGCCACAGCATACTCGCCGAATTCAGAATATGTACATGCCGGCAGAGTACAGCGGTGCCACGCAAATGTCCACGGAATATCGTTTTCACGATCCCCACGATACTCGGGACTGTCGCCCCAGCCGTTACCGTTATAACTGACTGCCGGCACCATTGTAAAATCAGCCGGAATATCCGTATCAAATTCCATGCGCATCGTATTCGTTGCATCTTCTGCTGTCCGTTCCCATAGCCATGCGCCGGGACAGATTTCAGAAAATATATCTACGCAGTTATCCGCAGGCTTGATGGCCAACACTGGTCTTTCGCCTTCCCTGAACTGCCAGACAGACCCATTTTTAATAATTTCAATTTTCGGTATCATATCATACTCCTTTGATTCTGAGATCATTCTATGGTAACTCTCGTGCAGGCAGATTCGATATAGCCTCACTCGATTTCATTATATTCCCGAAAACCTTCTTTTCAATTTGTTTTCCGCTGCCGCAATGTGTTTATCGACATTTGATAAGTATTCGGAATGTGTTGTATTTTCCGCCAATATGTTTTTCTCATTTATAGAGCATATTCCTCCGTGGATTCATTTTGTTTTTCGACTGTTTGTGTTATAATTTTTCCGCAGGCCGATCCTTCTACTGCAGCAGGACATGCGCTCCTTGCAAGAGAATGGCTGCATGCATTTGAGACGCTGGTGTGAAGCGGTGAAGTGCCAGCACATAAAATGGGTCCTATCAGTATCTGAACGCTTCGACTAATATGCTCCGCCATTCTTCGAAGTATTTTACTGCATTGTCTTCAATTTACTCTTGTAATTTTCGTCCAATTTTAGGATGCATCAATCGGAGGTGTTCAAAATGTATCATGCGGCAGACAATCACATCTGCTTCCAAGATTTTCAGATGCCTGAAAAATCCGTTCTGAACAGGGGAAACCGATGGGTCAAGCTCGCAGGGCAGATCCCCTGGCTTGAACTTGATGCAGACTTTGGTGGATTGTTAAAAATGGAGCCTAAACCCGCACTGCGCCTCGCGCTTGGAGTGTACATGATCCAAACCGAATATGGATATTCCTGCGAAGAAACCGTTCTTCAGATTCAAGAGAATGCCTATCTGCAATTTTTTTGTGGGTTTCATAGTTTTAATGACAGCCGTCCCCCCATGGAACCAGAAATGGTTGATAAATTCCGTACCATTCTGTCCTTCCCTCTGAAAGGCGAATTAGGAGCGCGCATAGCGCTTTATTTTCCCGATGCTTCCAATCATGGCAAAAGCACAAGTTTGCGCAAAGCCAAATTGACTGTTCGTACTCCTGCATGCTATCCGCAGCTTTCGCCCGGCTGTGCCGTTGATGCCATAAAAGATTCTGGGTTTCCAATGGCGTCCGAACTCTCTTCGCTTCAACTGGAGAAAGCGCAGGTCCAACTGCTACGCAGCCAATTTGTCATTCGTTTGGTTGGCGGGAAATTTCACAGCAAGGAAGAAATAGAATATCATGCTCATTGTTTACATCTTGATATCGGGCACAAATACTGGGTTGTCATGCAACTGGTATACTCCGACAAAATCGTTTTGCCCGCGATGACAGAGCAGACGCTTGAAATATGTCAGGCTATCTCCGTGCCGCATGGAAATTGCCTCGCCACGGAATATATCGGACACCCCGGTGTATGCATATTGCTTCAATTCGACTGCATTGCTGATCCGGAGGCATTTGTAAAGAATTTTGCCGACACGTTGAGTAATCATATTTTAAATAGCGGCATTACACCTTTTCGTATTGGCATAAGCGCTGTCTGCACTAGTCCTATGGAAATATGCCGAGCTTCATACGAAGCTGACGCCGCTATGGGGACCGCTTGCTCTCAAAACCAGCGCCTTTGTTTTTTTGAGATTGAACAAGCCACTCTAACGGATGCTTCCAGCTTATCTGACGCGTCAAAGCTGATGCTCGTTTCAGCAATTTCCCGCAGTGATGAGGATATGGCTCTTTGTGCCCTGAACGAGCTGCTTCATTATATTGAAGAATATGACCGTTCCTTTTTGATAACTCGCTTACATTGCAGCGAGTTATCCAGCCTATTAATTGAAACCATTCAAAAGCTTGATCTTCCTTACCAGCAGGAAAATTGGACAGATCTTTTTATTTATAATGATGTTAACTATTTTGGCACAACGATCCGCACATTAACTCAAACACTTTGCAGACAGGTTTTACAACGTCAGGAATTGGAAAACATCCGAGAAAAAACCCGCATTCTAACATTTATTGAACATAATTTTCACAGCAGTAATTTTTCTTTGGACCTTGCTGCCGATTCTCTTTCTATCACAAAATCTAAAATTAGTTCTATCATTAAAGAAGATCTCGGGATGGGATTTTCTCAATATCTCTCCTTGCTTCGTTTAAATGAAGTAAAGCGGCAATTGGTAGAAACGGAAAAGCTTATCCAGGATATCATTCGTGGAGTTGGATATCTTGATGTCCCTAACTTCAGTCGAAGATTTAAGACCTTAGAAGGGATGACTCCTGGGCAATATCGTGATAGGCATATGGCACGAAAAGCAACGCCGAAATGAATTCCCAGCGTACTATAAAAGTATTGAAACAGAAATACTATACCACGTCATTCTCTCTTATTTCCCTAGTGCCCCGGTGCCGATCGACAGCAGGTGCATGGCTATGTTCTGTCCTCCACAAATACTACGTCCATTTTGATATGGCCGATTATCTTGAAAGATATCTTATGATATCTGTACGTTGCCCGCTTGTCCACACTTCAAAGTGCAAATGATTGCCTGTAGTTCCCATATCGTCATACTGCGGGTCTTCCAACAGGGCCAACTGCTCGTTTTGTCGCGGTGTGAAAGTGTGTTCTCCGCATCGACAATGGGCCGTTGGAAGGTTTTTTGGGTATCCTGAAACGCGAGATGTATTACGGACACAAATTTTTTAACCGAGAACAGCTTACGAAAGTCATTTTGGATTATATCTACTTTTACAATTACAAACGGTTACAACGCCGCCTGTCTGTTATGACACCGATGGAATTTCACGAGCAGTACGCAAAAGCTGTATAAAAAATGCTGCCTACCGTTTGGCAGGCAGCATTTTCAAAATTTTTTTAGTTTTTCATTGTTCTCTTGACGGGGTGCACAGCATTTTCCGGGGCTGTCCACTTTCAGGAGAACTTTTTCGTTTTTTCCGGACTGCCCGGACAGTCCGGAAAATGGTTCGTACTAAAGCGTCAGATTTTTACCTTTATTAAGAATTTGCGAACCGGTTCTGGCTGGTCAATCATGCAACAGACTTTGTGCGCGTCGTTTGGGAAAAAGACAGCTACAACGCCCGGCTGAAGCCGGATGACAGCCTGCTGCTCTCCGACAAAGTTTTGTTTGTCTTTATCCGGGATATAGACGCCGATCGGGGCCAGGTCGCGTTTGTCAGCATAAAACGCATCCTCCTTGCCGGACAACACACAATGGATATCTGCGTAGCAATCATGGGTTTCGTATTTCCGCTCCTGCGCTGGGAAGGTCGTATAGCTACTTACCAGTGCGTATACGTCATCTCCTTTGATTACATATTTCCCGTCGGCAAATGAGGCAATATTAACTGTTTTCAGATATTCGATGGCAATGCGCATATTTTCGCTTACCACTTTAAACTTGGAAATCATATCTAAATTAACAACGATCATAGGAAAGTTCCCTTTCTTTTTCAATATCAGCATACCCACCGCAATGGGTTCCGGTCCAAGTCAGGAGCGGTCCCCCGACAGCGTTTTTACGACATCCAGCAATGTGTCATCTTCTCCTACGTTTCCCGGAAAAATCACATAGGGGATGTTGGGGAATTTACTTTCCGGACCGGTCAACCAGACCGGAATTCCAGCCTGAATCTGTCCCAGGACAAGTGCTTTCCTTACGTGCAGCGCCTTGGTTCCCACATCGCTGGAGGTAATGCCGCCTTTGGCCACAATAAAGCGCGGGCGAACCTCCAGATCTCCGATTACGCTGGTCAGAGCGTCGGAGATTGCCACCGACATTTGCAATTGTTGATCCTTATCGTCTGTGTCGAGATCCAGACGTGTACGGCGGGTATAAACAACCGCCGTCTCCCCTGCGGCAATGGCTTGTTCTGCCTTACGAACGACGCGGTGCGCCTCGTCCTCCAGACCGTCCTGCTCCAATGCCCGGTGTTGGTTGAACTCAATGGACCGGACCAGGCCGGCGCTGTTTTGGAGGGCTTCCAGCTGCCGGGTGGTCTTCTGTACATGCGAGCCGATCAAAACGATCCCCCCGCGATCGCAGTGATCCGGCACCAGTTCTTCCTTGGTCAGCAGAAGTTTGTCGGAAATCCCTCCCAGAATCTTCGGAACGGCTGCGGCACTGCGGAACAAGAACTCCTTGCCGCGCGTCAGCGCAGACAGATAGGCTGCGATAAATACTTTAACGTCGGCATATGTCGCTGCGTTTACCACGACTTTCCCAAAACCGTTTACCTGCATAAGCTGCGCGGTAATATAATTCAGATCCAGTGCCCGTAAGCTTTCCAGTGAAATGCTGACAACCTCTTCCGGTCGAATCGTTCCGTCATTCTTTTCGGCGCACCATTGGGTTAAATCAGAGGAACAGTATCCAAAGGATTTATCCCTGGCAAATTCCGTTTCCCCTACCGGGATCAGCTGATTACCGGATTTTACATAATGGACGTTTTCCAGCGTGTATCGCCCGCCCTCCAGAAAAAAGGGGAAAATAATCTCGCCGTCAAAGCGCTTTGCGCTGTGTGCCTCGATCTCTCTACGGAGAACCTGCGTTTCGAGCGGATAGTGGCCCCGCAGCGTGGAATCTCCACGACTGATCAAAATATAATCCGTTTTGACTTGCTGCGACACGCGCGCAATTCTGCATCCGATTTCCACATGTACGGCTTCGGTCTGCGGGATAGTAAAACTGCGCGAATTGGTCAGGATAAAAAACAGGTCATTTCGCTCCGCAAAGGCCTGCGCGAGGGTGCCTTCCTCCCAGTCGGTGTATACCGACACGCCGTGCACGGTTTGTACCCCGGTGGGATCGTCGTCCAAAACAACAATTTTGCGCTGGAGACCGCGGAGCTTTTCTTTCAGCAGTTTTCCAGCAGCGTTGTCATCGGGCGGGGGATACTTGCTTAAAATAGAAAGGTCAAGTGGATGAAAGTGGTCCATGTATCCTCCTCATTCCAGCCAGCGCGGGTGGGAATAAACCTGCGGATTGGCGACATGCTCCCAGTGTTCCCCGCGCAGTATGGCAAGCGTGCCCTGCGCAGTAAGCCGCGAAGTACGAGATGCGCTCTCTCTTGTCAGCGCCGCCATATGGGGCGTCGCGATAAAGTTTTTGCAGGTAAACAGAGGGCTGGCCGGATCCATCGGTTCCGCCTGCATAACGTCTGCCGCGGCCCCTGCAAGTTTTCCGCTTATGAGACTGTCGTAGAGTGCCTGCTCATCGACAACCTCCCCGCGTGCACAGTTGATCAGAAACGCTCCCGTTTTCATCGACGAAAGTTGCTCTTTGCCGAGCATTCCCCTGGTCTGGGGTGTCAGCGGGACATGCAGCGAAATCACATCACAGGCGCCAAGGCATTCCTCAAGCGTTTCATGGGGGATGTAGCCATAGTGCTCTGACTCCGCCTTCTGGACATAAGGGTCATATGTATGAATCTTCACCCCGTTTGCGGCAAACAGGGCTGCTGTCAGCCGCCCGATGTTCCCAAATCCGATGATTCCAAGGGCATGGTTTTCCAGTTCAATCGCAGCGTATTTATTACGAATTCCGAAGTTTCCCCCCGCTGTTTCGCTGTAGCTTTCCGAAATGTTCTTTGTCAGGGTATAAGCCAGCGCGACCGCGTGCTCCGCAACCGAACGGGCGTTAGCGCCGGGGGCGATAACCACTGGGATGCCAAGCTCGGTCGCCGCCTGTATGTCAACGGTGTCGATCCCCACTCCCGGGCGCGAAATCACTTTCAGCTTCGGGCATTTTTCCATGATACCGCGGTCAATTTTTCCGACACGCAGAATCAATCCGTCGGCTTTCTGCAATTGGGTAAGCACCGCGCTCATATCGCTGTTATCCGCTATGATAACCTCTGCCTGTTTACGCAAAAGCCGCATCCCATCCTCGTACAGGGCGTGCGACAACATTACTGTAGGCATGCCGGTCTCTCCTTTTCTATTTACTTTCAGGCTATGTATTCTTTGAGTTCGTCCAGTTTCCTGTCAATTTTACGCTCTTCCTCGGCGGTAATCGGCTCAGTAGGGCGGATCACGCGCTTGTCGAGGAAGCCCAGTTTGCTGATTGCGTACTTGGTGGAAGCGGTCTGGCTTTTTGCCATGGGATAGATTTTGCAGGTTTCGTCCACAATCTCAGCCCATTTCCTTGCCTGCTTGATCTCCCCCCGGACGCCCGCGTTATAAAGCTCAATATACGGCCTTGGGAAAAGCGGCGCAAGCGACGGGATATAGCCGTCCGCGCCAAGCAGCAGGCTTGGCAGGGCCAGATTGGTCGCACCCTGATGCAGGAGAAAATCGGTACCTTTAAAATACCGGAGGCATTTGAGAAAATCGGGGAAATTACCCGATGTGTCCTTATAGCCGATTACTTTATCGATTTTTGCGATTTTAAAAATAGTTTCAGCCTTTAGCAGCTGACCGGTAAACGGTGGGATATTGTAAATCATCAGTTTGGCGCTGGTAGACTTCGAAATTTCTTCAAAGTGACGCACGGTTTCGTCCTGAGTCGCATGGCGCGCGTAAAAGACAGGGGTTACGACAGCAACCTCGCCGCCCATATCCTCAAACCGTTTAATATTTTCAATAACACGCGGTGTACTTGCGTCCATAACACCGGCAATCAGCGGAACCCTGCCGCCCACCTGATCAATGGCAATTTTGATCGCGCGGTCGCGTTCCTGCTGCGTCAACGCAAGGCATTCTCCGTTGGAGCCGGCCACAAAAATTCCGTGGATGCCGTTTTCAATACAATGGTCGATGAGGAGCCGCAGCGCCTTTTCATCCACCTTTTCCCGCTCGTCGACCGGGGTAATGATTGGCGGAATGACTCCGATAATTTTCTTGGACATAAGTGATTGTTCCTTTCCGCATTAATTTTTTTGAATTTCTTCAGGACGAATATTGTCAACCTGGCCGTAGATGCACAATGCGTCCAAATGTCCGTCATCTTCATATCGGAATACATGCCATTCCAGCTTCGCAAAGTGCATCACATCGCCGGTCTGGAGCACCTGCTTGTGTTCCAGACAATCCTTGGAGGAGCCCCACAGAACGTAGCTGTTCTCCGCGCTGAGAACCACAACAGTTTCCTCTGCGTGATTATGAGGTTCCATCGGCCCGCTTTCGGCAGAATAATGCGCGAAACAAACCGTCATCTTTCCGCTTTCAATCGGATACTGCTTCCCGACAACATTCTGAATGATGCGTCCAGGCAGATAGCTTTTCCCTACAGCACTTCTCTGTAAAAAATCCATAGCATGTTCCTCCTGTAATTCGATGTTTGGTTTTATTATAATTCATTGGCTTGCGAAGGTCTTTGCACATTTTTTTTGTTCTTTTGCTGTTTTATTAGATTGCAGACGCTGTTTTTTTATTTATCCTGGCTAAAACAATGATTTGACTTTTCCTAAGGGAAATGATACTGTGAAAAAAACTTCAAGAGTATCCTGTATACCATTCCAGAGGAATTTCAGATGAAAAACAGGAACAGAATTCCGCTTCATGCGCGCCTTCCCTTTTCTCAATAAAATCATAAATTTGTACAACTTTATAAAAAATGAATGCATGTACTTTTGAGTCAAAAAACGGTACGATAGGATTATAAGCCTGCTCTGCATCCTGCCGTGCCGAAAAAGGAGAGCCTATGCGATATGATATAACGGTTCACCGCGTGGTTAAGGAAAAAAAGGCGGCCAACACCTACATTCCGAGCCATACGCACAGCTTTTTTCACTATATATACGCGCTCAGCGGTGTAGGCAGGATTCTGGTGGACGGACATTCGCTGATTGCGGAAAAAGGAATGCTGATTATGGTGCCGCCGGAAATTATCCACGCAATCTATGGCGTTGATGAATTTAATGCGTTTGATTTGAAATTTACTGCTGGAGAGGAACTGACCCGAAAGCTGTGCAGGATTGGGTACTGCGTCAAAAGCGTAACCGGTTATGAGGACAATCTTCTGAAAGATATTTTTAACGAAGCGGTGCTCAGACGGGAACTGTCAGAGGATATCATCAACGTCCATATGCTCGAGCTTCTGGTACGCATTCTACGCCGGGAGAAAAACGGAATTTTTATGGTCAGCCCGCAGGATCTGACAGATCACTTCCTTAACACCTCCAACGATGTCCGGCAGGGAAACATCAAAATGGCACTTGACTATATCGAGCAGAATATCTGCAGTGACATCCGTGTTTCCCAGCTTGCGCAGATGTGCGGGTACAGTGAAAACTATTTTTCTACATACTTCAAGGAATGCGTGGGCTGTTCTCCCAACAAATATATCAACATGAAAAAAATCGAGATGTCCCAAAAGCTGATGCTTTCCACAAACCTGAACATCACGCAGATTTCCGAACAGCTCGGTTTTGAAAGTGTACATTATTTCAGTCGTCTGTTTAAAAAAATCCTCGGCATTTCACCGAGGATTTACAGCAACCGTACCAGCGTAAATATCAGCATCAACGTCCAGCATAATGCGCACACCCCCTCGGGCGAGTTTGAGATCCCGCTGCGCACGCTGGACGCGAGTGAAAACACGAGAGCTCTACAGGAAACCGGATATCTTCAGGAACAAAAATTTACAAAAGCAGGTGGAGCATGAATCCGGATACGCCTTTTCTTACACAACCCTTCCCCGAGCATTCTGCACAGGATCAGACCCTGATTCGGGCGGTGCTGCAAAGCAGACTCAAGGAACTGGATCGCAAGATCATCGTCCTGGACGATGATCCTACCGGCATGCAGGCCGTGCACGGGGTTTCGATCTATACCGGCTGGGATATTCCCGCAATTCGGCAGGGATTCGCGGAAAAGGGCGGAATGTTTTTTATCCTTACAAATTCCCGCAGGTTTACCCGTACCCAGACCGAACAAGTGCACCGGGAAATTGCACGCAATATTGTTGTGGTTTCCAGAGAATGCGGAAGGAAGTACATTATCATAAGCAGGAGCGATTCCACGCTGCGCGGCCATTATCCCTATGAAACCGAGGCCCTGCAACAGGAAATGGAACAGCTGACCGGGGAAAAAATCGACGGGGAAGTTATCGTTCCTTTTTTCGGTGAGGGCGGCCGTATCACAATGGACAACGTCCATTATGTGAAAGATGGTGATAGCTTTATACCGGTTTCCGCTACCGAATTTGCGAGAGACACGCTTTTCCCCTATACCAGCTCCCATCTGGGCAAGTGGTGCGAGGAAAAGACAAATAGCCGTTATAAAGCTGCTGATATGATCTATATCACCTTAGAAAGTTTGCGCCGTTTTTCGATCAAACAGATTGTGCGACAGCTTGAGCAGGCGACGGACTTTAATAAGATTATTGTGAATGCAGTGGATTACAGCGATCTGGAAACCTTCCTGTGCGCCTATTCCGCTGCGGTCAGGCGAGGAAAAACCTTTCTATTCCGTTCGGCCGCATCCCTGACCAAAGCGCTCGGCGGAATCCCGAACAAACCACTTCTGCGCCGGGATCAGCTGATACAGCGTCATCATTCTAGCGGTGGCCTTGTGGTGGTGGCTTCCCCTTCCGAAAAAACGACGCTCCAGCTTGAAACGCTCCGTTTAAGCCGCCTGCCTGTTTTATTCATCGAATTCAACCAGCATCTGGTTGAAAGTATGCCCGGCCCGTTGGAAAAGGAGTTGGAGCGGGTCGTGGCATTAACCGAGAACGGAATTACAAACGGGCACACGGTTGTCCTGCATACCCGGCGCAAACGCGTTGACGCAGGTCAGGCTGTTCACGAATCGCAGCTTTTGCTTAATTTAAAAATTTCAAAGGCTATTACGCAGATTGTATCCTCCATTCATACCCCACCCGCTTTTTTGCTCGCCAAAGGAGGTACCACAGCGAGCGATGTCATTTCCGGCGCGCTGAACATAAATCGCGTCTCGGTAATGGGGCAGATTTCTCCGGGTGTCCCTGTTTGGATGACCGGCGCCGGTTGCCGTTTCCCGGATATGCCATTTATTATCTTTCCTGGGAATGTGGGAGATGAAACGACCCTGCAGGATGTTGTCGCCGAGTTGCTGGAACCACCAGAGCGGGATAACCCGTAAGACCGCCTCGAATGCCAGGCCCTTTGTTACACCTGAGAGCCCCGGAAGCACGCGTGCTTTCGGGGTTTTTGCTTATTTGAGCACTGCTCTCCGTATTTTACGCACTCAAGCCCCGCGTTTGACCACGGGGCTTGGAATTAGGAGATTAGAATAAAGAGGTGGATTTCAAGCGTTTCAAGAATCACCGCATCTACCGCCGCGGATACCTGTCCGAACGGATACTCTACACAGACTTTGTGCAAAGGTGTACTAGGCGGCAGCGCTCGCAGATTTTTGCTTGCGGGATTTTAGATAACAGAGAGTAATGATTAAGAAGCCGCCAATTACCCCAATGATATCGGTAATTGATTCCGGAATAATGATGAACACAGCACAGATTCCCAGAAGGATGCGGATAATTTTGTTGTCAATGGAGGTGAAGATATACCCCGCCATGCTGGCAGACAGGAAAACGGTACCAACCACCACAACCCCGGAGGTGAAGAGAATTTCCGCGATGGTTCCCTGCAGCAGGATCGCTGGCTGGAAGACAAACACGTACGGTATCAGGAAAGCCACCAAGGCATAGCCGAACGCCGTCCAACCGGTTTTCCAAGAATTCGCTCCCGCAATACCCGCCGCAGTAAAGGATGCAAGGCAAACAGGAGGGGTGATTTGCGCAATAACACCAAAGTAGAAAATGAACATATTTGCAGGCAAGGACGGAACGCCAAGCGCCATGATGGTCGGGCAAAACAGGATATTCGCAATCAGATACGCCGCGACCGTCGGAAGAGCCATACCTAGCAGCAGGCAGCCAATCATTGCGATGATGAGCGCCACGGCTACGTTGGAACCTCCCACAGCAGCAATGATCTTGGAAAGCTTGTTAGCCGCGCCGGAACGCACCACAATTCCAATCATGATTCCGCAGGCACCAGTTGGAATAGCAATGGCTGCCGCCTGCCTGATACCGTCAATCAATGCGTCTATCAGCTTTGAAAAGGTCATGCGGGTTTGTTTGGAAAGCATGCTGACAATGATTGACAGCGCAGTACCGGTAAGTGCAGAGGTAGTCAGGGAGGAACCAGTGAACACCATGGTCACAACAACAATAATCGGCAGTAACCGGTAGAGTCGGGGGATGATAGGCTCGCATTTATACTTTATCTCAGACTTGTCTTCGTTTTTTAGTTTCTTTTTCTTTGCAATAAAATGCACAAGTAAAAGCACCGAAACATAATAGGCAATTGCTGGAAGCATTGCGGAAAGCGCGATATTCGCATAGCTGATTCCGATCATTTCAGCCATGATAAACGCACCGACACCCATGATTGGGGGCATAATCTGACCACCGGTGGAGGCTACCGATTCGACGGCTCCAGCCTGCTCCGGGGTATAGCCGGCCTTTTTCATTAACGGTATGGTCAATACGCCGGTAGTGGTTACATTGGCAACCGCGCTTCCGCTGATCATCCCCATCAGGCTGCTGGAAACCACGGCTGCTTTAGCGGGGCCTCCGGCCGTTTTGTCGCTTAGTTTCATGCCGCAGTCGATCAACACCTCTCCGCCGCCGCAGGTAGCAAAAAATGCACCGAACAACAGGAAATAAAACAGGGAGTTTACAGAGGTGGAAAGCGGGGAGCCGAAAATACCATCTGTGGAAAGCGTGAGCATTTCGGCAAACTGCTGCCAAGTCATGCCGCTATAACGGAACGGCCCGGTAAGATACTGCCCCAGGAAGGCGTAAGCAATAAACAGCAGGATAAAAATAAACAGATTCATGCCTAGGGTACGCCGAACCATTTCCATGATGATGACGAGCAGGGCAAGCGAGCAGAACAGGTCGACCGGAAGCATTTTATCTACCATCATAATACGGTAGGTCAAACGGTCAAGGTTTCTAATGAAATAAAACCCGATAAATGCGATGCATGCGACCATGAGCAGGTCAATTGCCCATGTCCATTTGATCTTTGTTTTCACGGCCAGGGGTTTGCTCAAAATCGTTATAGTCAGGGCAAGACACAGATGGATTGGGCCGGCGATAAATGGGGGTAGCGGCCGAACCAGTCCCATATATAGCTGATAAAGCAGAAATACGACGGAAACACCGGCGATAATCCAGTAGAGTGCGGTCGGTTGATTCCCTTTGGACGCGATGTCGGAGGATGTTGCAGCAGTTGCCGACACACCTTCATCAGTCGCTTCCGCAAGAGATTTTTCGAGCTTTTTAAACATTTCTACACCTCAAAAATAGCTTTGGTTGTCCGGAAAAGGGACTGTCCGCAGAGCAGCCCCTCTCCAGTGTGTAATTATTTCATGTAACCCATTTCTTTGAAGTATTCTTCCGCGCCAGGATGCAGCGGAACATCGCCAAGCTTTTCGGGTTGCCAGCAGGTGGGGGGATCAAACGGAGCGATCGACGAATACTGCTGAACAAGTTTATCGCGGTTTTCGCACATCCCTTTTGTAAGTGCATAGGCAATGTCATCCGGCATATCTTTCTTTACATAGATGCAGTCGGGGCTGCCGGCGAGGATGATGTCCTCGGTCTGCCCGCTAAACGAGTTGGCAGGCAAGACAACACGCTCAAAACCCTGAGTTGTGAACCAGTCAAGCGTTTCATCGGTCCATTGGGTAAATTTAATCTTTGCAGTCATCGCAATTTCCGTCATGGTGGAGGACTGGGCAGAGGTTTGATCGAGCATCATATCCAGTTTCCCGTCCTTAACCATCGCCGTCAGATCGGAGCCCCCGCCGTGTACCACGTCACCACCCCAAGATTTGATGTCTTCATAGGTTACACCCAGATATTCAAGGAGCAATTCCAGAATTTTTTCGTCCATCGAGCCTTTGGGGCTACACCCGATGCGGATAGGGAGCTTTTTCTCAATGACCTCTTCGAATGTGGTCACACTGTATTTGTCAAGGAACGCCTGTGTCATAAAGTTGACGGCTCCAACAGCTGTAAGGGAGCCGATCAGTCCACGGAATTCCTGTGTGGCGGGCTTTCCGAGAACGCCTTCCTCATAGGCCCATTTTGCCGGAGCGCCGTTTACAAATGCAATGTCCGCTAATCCGTCTGCAAACAGATAAGGAGCTCCCATGCCGCCCGGGGAGGTCGGTTGAACATCTACCATTGAACCGTCCGGCAGATAATTTTCCCATAGCTGGCCGAGTCCTGCCGCGATATTATAAGTGGCTGTACCAACTGAATGGGTGGAATAAAGGAGACTGACCGCTTCGCCCTGCGGTTTTTCTGTGGCAGGAGTGGAAATTGACGCCGCGGAAGACGCAGGGGCAAGGGCGGAAGATGCTGGAGATGATGACGAGCCGCAGCCTGCTGCGCTCAGAAGAATCGCACCACACAGAATTGCAGAGAATAGTTTCATGCTACGTGACTTTTTCATTTGGATTCTCCTTCTACTACTTTCTTTTATTTATCATAACGCCGCCAACTGCGACATTACTAACATGGATTGCATCGGATGTGCAGATTTAAAATTATGCATTCTGCACAATCAGATTCAACCATGCAGCTATATTATACACAATTAATATAGAACTGTATTTGTTTAATTGTTTTTTTTATTTGTACGATTATTAGATTAGCCCAGTCATCCAAGCACATATTGAGCGGTCTTGTCCAACTTCATATTTCGAAGAGCCTGCAGCCGGCACAACAGCAATGCCCCTTTTATGGGATGCAGCTTTGCTCTCCTGGGCATGAATCGCCCTGAGCATTCTGGATACCAGTTTAACTTTGGAACGGGGAACAACCGTGAACACATTACGGTAGAAGTGGACAATATGCCGTTGATATTTCTTCCGGATTTCCACGTAAATATATGGATATTAGCCGCCCTGCAAGGAACGATTACGCCAATCCTCTGTGTGGATATACGCTTTTCTGTTCAACTCGCTGATAGTGGATGGGGATACCTTCATACCCCACAGAGCTTTCCCGCTGCCGGTATCGCTCGATGATTTTTGTCTCGAAAGACACCCCTTTGAACTCTGGTACTTTAAGAGTGACCTCACCGGAAGCAGTTCGATAAAATCGATAATAAGCAGCTTTAGCTTTAGCACCTTGTCGATTGTAACAGCTGTTTTACCCTCGCCATATTCACTGGACCGGATTTTATACGGTACATGAGAGGTCTGTTTAACTACTGTTTAACTTTTAAAGCTTTTATGTTTATCGCTTTGTTATATGATCAGGAGTGCGGGATATCGTGGTACGAGGTAAAATCCAGATCTATCCAACTCTGTATGGAATAATGGCACTACCCGGGGTGCGCATTGGCTTTTCATTAATTTTTTAGTTGAAATTGGTAATGATGATGGAAAAGGGGTGACGGAATGACCGTCAAACGGCGCTTATATATTTCCAATATATTGATGATTGTCATCCCGGTACTGCTAAACCTGATTATGGGAGCAGTCGTCATCAAAACGACCGTTAGTTTGCTGGGGATTCAGAATAATCGGGATTTTGAGTTTAACGCGAATTTCAGTCGCGCCGTTGCGCATGTTCAGCGGTTTTCGGACAACTTGGCATCAACCGAATCCATTGCGGAATACGTGAACAGTTTCGGTTCCGAGTATGGCGAAAAGGGCATTACACTTGCGGTTTATCAAAACGGGACTTTGCTGCAGGCATCCGGCGAATTGGCAGATAATACTTTGGTAGAAACTGTTTTATCTTCAGCCGGGAATCAACGCCTTATTTTGGATGATACGATCATTCAAAAAATTGATACCGGAGCCTATACCGCGTTGCTTAGCGGGAGAGGATATTTTGTATCCGGCGCATGGCATGATAATACAAATTGGCTATCAGCATTTACGTTCTTCTTCATTTTCTTCTCAGTGCTGATTACTACTGTTCTGGTAACGAACGGTATGCTTACGCACATGGTATATAAAAGCATCGTAACGCCGCTTGATCTGCTCGTTTACGGTGTTCATCAGCTTCGGGATGGCAATTTGGAATATCGGATTGCGTATGCCGGCAAAGACGAGTTTGCAGATATATGCGGAGATTTTAACGAGATGGCCGGACACCTTTTGGAAATGGTAAACGCAAGACAAAAAGATGACGAAAATCGGCGGGAACTAATCGCCGGCATTTCTCACGACCTGCGCACACCGCTTACCTCGATAAAAGCATATATTGAGGGGTTGGAAAGAGGCATTGCAGCCACGCCCGCAGTTCAAAAACGTTATTTGAATACCATTAAAAATAAAACGGCTGATTTGGAATACATCGTAACGCAACTGTTTCGATTCTCCAAGCTGGATATAGGGGAGTTCCCCTTTCAGCTGGAGAATGTGGATATCGGCAGGGAGATCATCCGGTTTATAGACAGTATATCGAATGAATATGAAGGGAAAGGCCTGTTGATCGCTGCAGATGAAATCGAGGCTGGCCTTCATGTCAGTGCAGATATTGTGCAGCTTCGCAATGTTTTTATAAATATTCTTGAAAACAGTGTTAAATATGGCAAAAATGGAATGATACGAGTGGATTGCAAAGCCGTCGATCAAAAAGTACGCATCACACTGACGGACAACGGTCCGGGTGTAACGGATGAAGCACTTCCCAATTTGTTTTCTGTTTTTTATCGTGGGGATAAGGCGCGCACCAATCCCAGCCAGGGCAGCGGACTGGGCCTTGCCATCACGGCCAAGATTATTGAGCGTATCGGCGGTTCTATCAGAGCAGAAAACGCAGCCGAGGGTGGACTGCGCATTGTAATAACGCTGCCGTTAATAACTGGAGGCACAGAAGTTGAAAGAGATACTGATTGTTGAGGACGATCTTTCCATTGCAGAGATCGAAAAAGACTTCCTGGAGATTGAAGGCTATGAAATTGAGGTTGCCACAGACGGGTACAAGGGCCTTAAAGCGGCGCTATCACACAGGTTTGACCTGATTTTGCTTGATTTGATGCTGCCCGGTATAGACGGACTGGAAATTTGTAAACGTATACGGGGCACGCTGGATATTCCGATATTGATGGTAACTGCCAAGGACGAGGATGTGGATAAAATACGCGGCCTGGGTATCGGCGCCGACGACTATATTGTAAAGCCTTTTTCTCCAACCGAGCTTGTGGCCCGGGTGCGCGCTCACCTGGCGCAATATGAGCGGCTCAGGGGAAGCGCTGATGGCAGACAGACCCCCAGAGAGATAAGGGTCGGCAATTTGCGTATCAATCCGGGTTCCCGCCGCGTTTATCTGGGGGAGCGGGAGATCGAGTGCAAGAACAAAGAATATGAGTTACTTCTTTTCCTTATGGAAAATGCGGAGATTGTGTTCAGCAAAGAAACACTGTATGAACGGATATGGGGGATAGACGCTTTGGGCGATATCAAAACCGTCGCGGTGCATATCAACCGCCTACGGGAGAAAATAGAAAAAGACCCCTCCAATCCGCAGCGTATTCAAACCGTGTGGGGCGCCGGATACCGATTCAAGTTATGAAAGAACATCAGACTCTCCCGCCCCGTTTTTCCAGCCGGATAAAAACATATCCGCTTCTTATATTATAGTTAGACTCCCAGCCCGGTCTGTTATTGATGATAGCAGCCCGGGCTGTTTTTTACCCTCATTTTAACTTCTGTTTAACTATTCGGGGTTTTCAGTTTAACAGAGACTGATATGATGAGGCATACCATAAAATAATGGAGGAAAATATTGTGAAAAAGAAAACAGCTATTATTTTAGCTTTGATTCTTATTGCCGCAGCCGGTGTGACATTATTGACAGGCGCTATCGAGAACAGAGAGACCAAAGCGCCAGAAGTCCGTGTCGTTACATTGGAAAAGCAAGACCTTGAAGAAGTCGTCAGCGCCACGGGAACCGTATACAGTGCGCTGTCAACTGATGTTTATTCAAACCTGACCTATCCGGTAAAGGCAGTTAACGTAAAGGTAGGGGATACCGTCAGCGAAGGGGATATTCTCGCTGTGCTTGATACTGCGGCTCTTGAATCGGATATTAAGCAGAAGCAGGCGTCTGTGAGGGCCGCACAGCAATCGGCGGCGCACAGTGTGGAAACTGCCCGGCAGGATTTGCAGAAATACCAGAGTAATTTGGAAAACGATCTGGACTCTGCCCTTCAAAACGCACAAGCCGCCGTTACAACCGCTGAGCTTGATGTTCAGACGGGATCAAGCGAAGTCAGTGCAGCCCGCCGCACCTATCGCGATGCCAAGAACGGCGAAGGTGATTATGAAGAGATGGGTGTGGCTTCGGATTCTGAGCTTGACAAGCTCCGAGACGCGCTCGACTTAAAAGAAACGGCTTTAGAAAAAGCACGGACCAATCTGGAGAAAGCCCAGGCAAATCTCGAGGCAGCTGAACAAAGTGCCGCCGATACGCTGGCTTCCTATCAGAATAAAGTGAAAACGGCTCAACTCAATAACAGTTTTGACGACCAATACATCGCTATTGGAAAGCTGCAGGAAGATCTTGGAAAAGCAACGATTGTGGCCCCGGTTTCCGGCACCGTTACGGAGGTTAACGCCACACCCGGCGGTTCCGGCGGCGGATTGCTGTTTGTCATTCAGAAAACAAACGATCTCAAGGTAATTACCAACATCAAGGAATATGACATCGGCGCGGTAAGCCTGGGCGACAAGGTAACCATCAAAGCGGATGCCACAGGGAATGCGGTGTTTGACGGAACCATATCTAAAATCGCGCCCACTTCCACTCTGACAGCAAACGGTTCTGTCCAAAACAGCAC
>JAEXAZ010000287.1 GCA_023394255.1 Bacillota bacterium
GATGTCGACTATAACGCGGTTGGCGCCGGAGAAATACAGGCGCATGTGATAAATGGCCTGAACCCCGGGCTGCTCAACTCCTCCGGATATTCCTGGACGGCTGATTATGTCACCGTGACCGGCGATCTCTGTGCGGACCTTCTTTCCAACATTGCGTCCGAACAGCGGGCCAAGGTTATCTACCAGTACCTTTACCGGCAGGTTACAGACCGGTATGTGCGCGAGACCATCGATTTCCTTCTGAACCGCGAAGAAGCGCATAATGCCTTGTTCCGAGAAGCCTTCAACAAGGTGCAGGACACCGGTTCCAATAAGGACTTCGGTGTCACCGAGGACTCCAAGCTGTACTTTAATCTGTCCAATCCGTCTCCCGGCAACCAGTTCGGCAAACCGGAAGCTACCCCTCCCGGTTTTTCCTGACGGATTGCGTAATCACAGATTCAACAGATCAAAAAAGGAAGCAGGTTTTGAAACCTGCTTCCTTTTTAGTGTGGTGTCAGCCCGGCATGACTGTGCGCAGGGCATTCCTGATTTCAGAATAACCTGTGCACCGGCACAGGTTGGATTGCAGCCATTCTTCTATGACAGATTCCCGGGCGTCGGGGTGCTGCGCCATGAGGGAATGGCAGACCATCAGGAATCCGGACGTACAGTAGCCGCACTGGAAGGCTTCACAATCCACAAACGCCTTCTGCAGCGGGACATTCTGAAGTCCCTCTACCGTTGTGACAGCGTGCCCGACCGCTTCAACCGCCAGCACAAGGCAGGATTTTATCGGCCAGCCGTCCATGAGTACCGTACATGTCCCGCAGTCCCCGTTTTTGCATCCCGGTTTTGCCCCGGTCAGCCCGAACTGTTCCCGCAGGACATCCAGCAAAATATCGGACGGCCTTACCGTGGCGGTCCTCGTTTCACCGTTGACCTGCAGATCGATCACGCATTTTCCTTTATATTCGATCATTTGGCATCTCCTCAAACTTTTGCAGTGCTTTGTATACTGTGTTTCGTAACACGAATGCCCTGTATTCCGCGGAGCCGTCCAGATTATCCAGACACGGGCCCGGAAGCTGATGCGTGATTCGTTCCGCTTTTTCGGAAATGGTAAGATCGGGACCGTTCAGGGTATCTTCTATTCTGGAAGAACGGAACGGGAAGTCGCAGAGGCCGGAAAATGCCATCCGGATATCCCCGCCCTCGCGTACTGCGGCAAGCGTGAGCAGCGGATAGTCGATTTTCTCGTTTTTTGTTTTCTTAACATGGATGTAAGGGGCGTCCAGCCATCTTTGATCGATTGCGAACCGGGTGATCAATTCCCCCTTTTTCAGCATTGCCCGCTCCTGGAAGACCTCCCTGAACGGTATCTTTCGCTCCCCGTTTGCCCCCCGGAGATAGACGGAGCAGTCGGTGAGAAGCAGCGGCAAAACGGCTTCCCTGTAAATGATGGTGCCGCAGACATTCCCGCCCAGCGTAATGCGGCACTGGTTGGTATGATCCGCAATCCTGCCCACGGTCGTACCCAGCATGGGGAACAGCCCGGACTCCGCGATTGCCGACAGCGTGACGCAGGCTCCGATCATCAGTCCTTCCCCGGCGAATCCCATATAGGTACACTCCGGTATTGCTTTCAGATCGATCACAGCCCCGGGCAGGATGCTCCCCGCCCGGGACATGGTAATTACCTCGGAGCCGCCGGCGTAATAGGCCGGCGATTTGTTCAGGGCAGACAGTTTTTGATAGATGCCGTACGCTTCTTTCAGCGTCTCAGGCCGGTAATAGTCGAAGTCGTGGGCGATCATGGTTTGCCTCCCGTATGGCTTTTCCAGATGGCTTCCGGAGTAATCGGAAGCCGGTTCAGGCTGCTGTTGGCGGCCGTGGACAGCGCGTTGGCAAGGGCGGCGGGAATTCCGATAATGCCATGTTCCGAAAATACGCGCGTACCGTAAGGCGAATCCTCCTGCGGCGTTTCCACAAACTCCACCAGATAATCCGGTTCCTGCCCGATGTGCAGGAGCTTATAATTGCGCAGGCTGGTCGCCTGCATAACGCCCCGTCCGTTATAGGGGAAATATTCGCGGCTCGCAAGGCTGAGCCCCATCGACATGCCTCCGCGGATGATGCCTTCGGCGGCGCGGGGATTGATCAGTTTCCCGACATCCATGACGGTCGCGGCCTTGATGATGCGGTAGGTGAATTCCGTAGTGTCCAGCTCTACCTCCACCGCCTGTGCGCCGACCGTCCAGTTCGGACCGGTTTTCCCTTTGCCGGTTTCCGGGGCAAGCGGGGTAAGGCGCCCCATAATAAAACTCCCGCGCCCGATTACCTGTCCGCCGACCGCGTTGCCGTTGGGATATTTGAACCCCTGCACAAGCTCCTGGAAACTGCTGCGCAATTGAGGGTCGGAACGGAGATACACGCATTCATGGCCGAGCTCCAGTTCCTCCGGAGGGCAGCGCAGCGCAATAGATGCAATCGCTTTCAGCTGTGCGATCGCGTCGTCGGCAGCCTTTATAACCGCGCGTCCCACCATATAGGTCGTCATGCTTGCCACTGTTTTCCAGTAATGCGGATTGAGCCGGGTGTCCACGTCGAGGCTCACATGCACCCTGCCGATATCCATCTTCATCCTGTCGGCCAGCATCTGCGCCAGCTGCGTCTGCCCGCCGGAGCCCATTTCCACAACCCCTGTGTTCAGGTTCAGGCTGCCATCGGAATTGAAGGTCAGGATGGCCCCCGCGGATGCGTCTGTGGGGGAGGTGGATGTTTTCCATAGGCAGCTCATCCCCTTTGCCCGCACCTTCCCGCTCCCCAGCTCGATCCGGATTCCTTCCTTCCAGTTGATCAGGGAGTGAAGCTTCTGGATGCAGGCGGAAGTATTTCCGGCGTTGCTGCTGGTGATTTTTACCTGGGTGGGAGAAAAATGGCCGGGAAGGATTGCGTTTTTCAGACGGAGTTCCAGCGGGTCGATGCCGCAGCGGTTTGCCAGAGCGTCCAGCGCCCGCTCGATGCAGAAGGTGTATGATTCGTGGGCAAAGCCACGGAAGGAGGTCGCGGGGGTGCGGTTGGTATAAACGCAGAGGGAATCGCACCACAGGTTTTCGATGTTATAGGGGCCGGTGCAGTCCGCCGCGATGGCTTTTGACATGTAGGGGCTGCTGGTGCAGTAGGCGCCGGTGTCCAGCAAAAACAGCATTTCGGCGGCCGTGATGGTGCCGTCGCGCGCAGCGCCCAGTTTGATATCCGCTTCGAGCCCCAGCCGCGCGGGGCAGGACGCCATATCCTGCTCTCTCGTAATGGTCAGGCGGACGGGGTTTCCCCCGACCGCAAAAGACGCCATATAAGCCAGCACTTCCAGATAAACGGCGGCTTTTCCGCCAAACCCGCCGCCCAGGAAAGGGACGCGGACAACCACGTTCCCCTCCGGGATGCTGAACAGCTTGCTGATCTGCTTTTTTACGGCAAACGGGGACTGTGTGGATGCCATGATCTCAACCGTCCCGCCGGGCTTGATTTCCGCCTGCGCGATGCGCACCTCCATCGCGGCATGGTCGGAGCCGGGGAGGGAATAGTGCTCTTCAATGACAGCCTCACTGGCGGCCCACCCGTGCGAGAGATTCCCTTTCCGGATTTGAAAACTGGCGGCAACGTTGGTCCCCGGCTGCGGAAGGAGATCGTTTGCGCCTTTCTTATAGGACATCATTGCCTCGTGGATCAGCGGGGTGTCCTGCTGCACCGATTCCCGGACCGAATGAACCACGGGAAGCGGCTCATATTCCACCTCCACCAGTTCCGCGGCAAGCGACGCCTCCGCTTCACTTGCCGCGACGATGATCGCCAGCGGTTCTCCGAAATAGCGCACTTTATCAATGGCGAGCGCCGGCTGGTCTTCCAAAAGAGTGCCGAACAAAGCGGGGAAGCTCTTTCCGTCGAGGACCGCCTTCACCCCCGCCTGCTTTTTTGCTTTGGAAAAATCGATGGAAAGAATTCTGCCGTGCGCGATGCTGCTGGTGACAAGGCGCGCATGCAGGGTGCCCGGCGCATAAAAATCCCCGGTGTATTTTGCCTTTCCGGTAACCTTTTCCCAGGATTCTATCCGTTCCATGCTGGTGCCGACTGCTGATTTCATACGATTTCCCCATTTATAGTTGATATCTTTAATATTCACATTTTTTGGGAGAATAGACAGCATGCGGCCATTTTTCTTTGGGCAAAAAACGCATCGGATAAACGCGGCCCCGCCGTTCATAATAGATTCAGGCCGGTAAAGAATGAGGGGTTATTGTGGAAGGGATCGGATTTTTGAGCAAATCTGAGCTGATCATTATTGTGATCGGCATTATAGCAGGGACTGCGGCGCGCCTGATTACCCTCCGTGTGGATTTCAGGCAGGTTCCCACCTATCCAAGCGCCCTGTTTAACAATGTGGTGCAGGGCTTTATCGCGGCATCCCTGGGGGCCGTGGCGATTCCGGCGGTAATGGCCGGGGACTTTGCCGCGGTGACCTTCCTGACGGTCGCCGTTCAGCAGTTCCGCGACATCAGGACTGCCGAAATGGAGAGTCTGGGGAATCTGGAACATACGGAATATGCAAAGCGCGGGCAGGCCTATATTGACGGGATTTCCAAGACCTTTGAGTCGAGAAGCTATATCTCGCTGGTGACTTCATTTGTGTCGGTTCTGGCCATGCAGCTGACCGGCAGCGAGAACATCCTGCTTCTTGCGGCCTTTGGAATCGTATCGGGAGCAATTGTGATGATGGCCTTATACCGGTTCACAAAAGGGAAAATGGTTGGGGCAATCTGTGATATTTTCCCCGGAGAAATTGAAGTAAAAGGCTCGGAGCTCTATGTGGACGGGATCTTTGTCACCAATTTTCTCGGGACGGATCTCAGCAGGGAACTGATGTCCTCGCAGGGGATCGCCGTTGTCATAAAACCACGGGACGAGGGGAGCCGGATGACGCTTGAAAATGCCGGGCAGCGCCAGGCGGTGGCGTTTGAGGCGTTCAGAACGCTTGGCGTCAAGCAGTATAATTTTGTGCGCAGGGATATTCCATCCGGAAAAGTGATCCTTGCGTTTGTTCCGATTGAACGGGACATGGATAAGCTGATTTCTGTGGTGTCGCGCACGCCGATTCTGGAAAACAGCCGTAAGATCAAAAGAATTATGAAGCAGTAAGGGGCGCCGTGAAATGGGAAAAAGCTCGGAAATTTTGGTTTATATTACCGCGGACGAAAACAGGGTCCTCGGCGGCGACCCGCTCACCCTTCTGATCCGGGACCTTGAGGAGCAGAAATCCACATCGCTCGAACTGTCCCGCGCGCTGGACGCCAATGTCGTACAGCTGAGAAACGGGGATTTCCTGATCATTCAAACCGGCAGTTAAAGTCTTCCATTTTTTTGAAACTATGTTATACTGATAACGGGAGCGGCCGGCTCCTGAATTTAAAAATATAGAGGGCTGAAATGTCGGAATTTGAACGAAACTTTGTAAATACATTTGACCTGCTGATCTGCCTTACGAAAGCGGTCGACCTGATCAGCCACGAGCTGGAAAACCATCATCAGCAGGTTGCCTATCTCGCGCTGCGCATCGCGGAACAGATGGGGCTGCCGGCGGAGCAGAAAAAGGATTTGATATTGGCCGGGCTTCTGCATGATGTCGGAACCATCTCTCTGGATGAGCGGCTGGAACTGATCGAAAACGAACCGCTGACCGCCCAGAACCATGCGCTCCGGGGGGCGAAACTGATCGAGGGGTTTTCTCCGCTTCAACACGCTGCGGATATCATCCGGTTCCATCACGTTCCATGGAATTATGGCGAAGGGGAATTTTTTCAGGAAAACAGGGTGTCACAATTGAGCCATATCCTGCATTTGGCGGACCGCATTGCCGTCCTGACCGGGAGCAGTCAGAATATCCTGGGAAAAGTCAGGGGAATCCGGCAGGCCATCCTGTCCCAGAAGGGAAGAAATTTCCAGCCGGAACTGGTGGATGCTTTTCTGGAAATCAGCGATCAGGAATACATATGGATGGATTTGGTTTACAGCCCTTTGATTTATATCCTGCCCAAAGCGGTCACCTTTGACACGCTGGAGCTCAGCCTCGACGAAGTCATCGGCCTGACCGGGATTTTCTCCAATATCATCGATTCCCGCAGCCCCTTCACGGCTTATCACTCCGCGGGTGTGGCAAGCACCGCGGAAAAGCTGGCCGAGCTGGCGGGATTCTCTGAGGTCGAATGCAAGATGATGCTGGTTGCGGGCAACCTGCACGATCTCGGCAAGCTGGCGGTCAGACGGGAGGTGCTGGAAAAACAGGACCGGCTGAACGCGGAGGAATTCAATGAGATCCGGACCCACACGTTCCATACCTACCGTCTGCTGGAGCTGATCAAAGGGTTTGAAACGATCAACCAGTGGGCTTCTTTCCACCATGAAAAGCTGAACGGGAAAGGATACCCGTTTCATTTAAAAGGCGCAAACATCCCGCTGGGATCGCGCATTATGGCGGTCGCGGATATCTTCACGGCAATCTCTGAAAACCGGCCTTACAGAAAGGGAATGGAACAGCAGGAAGTGATATCCGTTCTTCAATCCATGGTAAAGGATGGGTCGATTTGTCCGAAAGTGGTCGCGCTTTTGCTCAGTAATTACGGGCTGATCAATGAAACCCGCAAAGCTGCCCAGCAAAAAGCGAGGTACTCTTTTACAGTCTCACTCGCTGAAACCCGTAAAAAGAGTACAATTTTGCAGATAGGAGAAGATTCATCGGTAAACTTCCTTCCGGGAAACGAAACGCTTAAGGTGTAGAATCAGGCGGCTGAGCGGCGGACCTGAGCGATAAAAATTGATCGAAGAGGACTCCCGCTATGACGAGCGCAATCCCCAGGATTTTCAGCGGATTTATAGTTTTCGCCGTCATCGCATCAATCGCGAAACCCGCGCCAAGCTGCCCGATCAGGATCAGGGCGGTGGCGTAAATCATTTGGGTGTTGACCATTCCTTTCAGAATCAGAAGCATGGAAAACAGCCCGAAAATGCCGCCGGTAAAATAGACGGGCGGAATGTGGCTCAGGTGGGTGAAATCTGTCAGATGCCCTGAGAGCAGGGCCGCAGCAAGAGAAATCAGAGTTCCTCCCAGATAGTTGACCAGGGTCCCGTTTGCCATGCCGAGCCGCTGTTTGGCCTCGAAGTTCACCAGCTTGTTAACCGTGTTCAGGATTCCGCTCAGGACAGCCAATCCGGTGTAAAACAACATAAAATCAACTCTCTTTCAAGTGTGCAGAATCAGCAGCAGCCCAGCCCCCATCATGAGATAGGACGGGATTCGTTTAAGGCGGAACCTGACTACCGGCAGATGGAACAGCCCGAAATGGTCGATGACCGCCGAGGAAATCAACTGCCCGGCGATCGACAGCGCCATGGTGAAAGTGGCTCCGATTTGATTGGCGCAGATACTGGCGGAAGTGACCAGAGCTACGCCCAGAAAGCCGACAAGATAGATGTATGCCGGCCCTCCGGCAAGGTGGAACCGCTCTTTTTTGGAAACAAGAATGTACCCTGCCAGCATGGCCGCGCCGATTGCATGGACGATGAAACTGATTTCGAAGCTGGTCAGGTAGGATGCAAGCTGCCCGTTCAGGCTTGTCATCAGGCCAAGGCAGATACCGCCCGCCAGCAAAAGGAATAGATTCATACGCATATCCTCCGAACTGATGGAATCCTTTTTATCAGTATGGCAGAAAATCGGCAAAGCGGGGTATGACGCCTGTCATATGGCGTCTCAAAATTTCAGAAGGACAATAAAAGAAAACGATGGAGCAGATTAGCTTAAAAGATCGGCCGCGTTTAAAAGAAAAAATGGAACTGGTAAAGCCGCATTTGTCGGATGCGGCTTTTGAAAAAATGCGGCTGTGCCTCTTTAAAAACGGCGAATATCTTTGCGTTGAAGGGGAGCGCGCGGCGTATCTTTATATCATTCTGGACGGCAGGTGCAGGGTCTTTAAGACGCTGGAAAACGGAAAAGTCCTGCTGGTCTGCCAGTATGAGGACATCCAGGTATTGGGGGAGTTTGAACTTTTTACCGATTCGATCGCGAAAACTACAATTCAGGCTTTGGGGGATTTTTACTGCCTCGCGATTCCTGTTCCGGCGTATAAAGAACTGCTTTTAGCAGATCATCAGTTTTTACAGTGGGTCTGCCGGCAGACCTGCGAAAAAGTGGAGCGCAACAATCAAACAACCGGAATCAATTTGCTGTATCCGCTGGAACAGCGGCTTGCAAATTATATCCTTGTCATGCAAAATGACGGGGTGTTTTTCAGCAACTACACGCGCCTGTCCCAGTATCTGGGGTGCAGCCACAGGCACCTTTTGAGGACGCTCGGATTATTATGTAAGAAACAATTTCTGGAAAAAGAAGCTGCCGGCTACCGGCTGAAAAACCCGTCCGCATTGGAACAGCTGGCCGGAAACCTCTTTCAGGCGCAAAAAAAAGCTTGACAATTTGTTGTTCATCCGTTATGATATCGATAATTTACTTGTAAGTTTGAAAGGACACAGTGCTATGAACTTTATGCTGCCCGCCCTTTTCACCAATATGATTAACGTAGTAGTAAGCGGAATCGTACTATCGATTATTCCGCTTATTATTGCTGTAGTCATTTTGATTAGCAAGAGGCGAACGGGTGTGTCCTTTCTTCCGGCTCCCGCGGTGAGCACGGAATAAAGAACAAAGACATTGAACCTTCGCCTCTGATTGGAAAACGCGGGCGAAGGGATTCCATAAAAAGGAAAAACCTCCGTCTGTGGATCAGGCGGAGGTTTTTTATTTTTATCCGGAGGTGGGTTATGGAATTAAAAGAGATCGAACAGGCAGCCGCGAGGCTTCGCAATGTTGTGCATGAGACGCCGCTTTGTTCCTCGAGAACTTTTTCGGAAATGAGCGGCGCGGAACTGTATCTGAAATGTGAAAACCTGCAAAAAACAGGGTCGTTCAAGGTCAGGGGGGCCTATAACAAGATTGCAAAGCTGGCGGAAAACGGCCAGGCGGCTTCTGTGGTTGCCTCCAGCGCGGGAAACCACGCACAGGGCGTTGCTTACGCTTCCGCCGCTGTCGGCATATCTTCCACGATCGTCATGCCGCGCAGCGCGCCGATTGCGAAAATTTCCGCTACCGAGAGCTATGGGGCGCGGGTCGTCCTGCATGGGGATTGCTACGACGACGCCTTTTTGAAAGCAATGGAGATCCAGCAGAAAACAGGGGCGGTGTTTGTGCACCCCTTTGACGATGAAGACGTCATCGCCGGGCAGGGGACGATCGCTCCGGAAATCTTCCGTGATCTTCCGCCGGTCGATGTGGTATTGATCCCGGCGGGCGGCGGAGGGCTCCTCGCGGGCGCGGCGGCCTATATCAAGCAGATCAACCCGCGGGTACGGGTGGTCGGCGTGCAGGCACGGGGCGCGAACGCGGTCGAGCAGTCGTTTGAACAGAAGAAGCTGGTATCCACGGCCCAATCGGCCACCATCGCGGATGGAATCGCGGTGAAAACACCCGGAGAGCTGCCGCTGGAACTGATCCGCCGGTATGTCGACGAGGTGGTATCCGTCTCTGAGGAGGAGATTGCGGAAACGGTGCTCCTCCTGCTGGAGCGCAACAAAATGGTGGTTGAACCGGCGGGCGCGGTATCGCTGGCCGCGGCGCTCCACCAAAAAACCGGATTGGCCGGCAAGCGGGCGGTATGCGTACTTTCAGGTGGCAACATGGATGTGAGCATGATCCACAAAATCGTGGAAAAAGGGCTGGTGACACGCGGCCGGCAGATGAAATTCCAGACCGTCATGCTGGATGTCCCCGGAAGCCTTCAGCGGTTTTCTTCCATTATTGCCGGCTGCGGCGCCAATATCATCATGGTGCAGTATGACCGCATGCACGCGGACCTGCGGCTCAACGAGGTCATTCTTCATATCGCCTGCGAGGTGAGCGGCGGGGAGCACGGAAAAAAGGTCATCCAACAGCTTGAACAAAACGGCTATCAGACAGCCATGGAATAGGAGGAAAACGACATGCAGATGACAGGCGCACAGATTTTAGTGCAATCGCTTCTCGATCAGGGTGTGGAGGTGCTGTTCGGTTATCCGGGCGGTTCGGTGCTGAATATTTACGACGCCCTGTATGAACGGCAAACGGAGCTGCGGCATATCGTAACTTCCCATGAACAGGGCGCCGCGCACGCGGCGGACGGATATGCGCGTTCCACGGGGAAAACCGGTGTCGTTCTGGCAACCTCGGGGCCGGGAGCCACCAATCTGGTGACGGGAATCGCCACCGCGTACCATGATTCCGTCCCGCTTGTCGCGATTACCGGCAATGTATCCACCGGGCTGATCGGACGCGACAGCTTTCAGGAAGTGGATATCGTCGGAATCACCAACCCGATCACCAAGCATAACTACATTGTAAAAGATGTCTGCGAGCTTGCCGGAATTGTCCGGGAAGCGTTCGTAATTGCCAATTCGGGCAGAAAAGGCCCTGTGCTGATTGATATTCCCAAGGACGTCACCGCCCGGAAAGCGGAATATTGCAGACAGCCGGTTTTCGAGCCGCGCAAAAATCCCGTTCCGTCGGAATCGGACTATCAGATGGCGCTGAAAGCGATCGCGCGGGCGGAGCGCCCTCTGATTTACGCGGGCGGCGGGGTGGTCTTTTCGGACGCGTCGGAACTGCTTGTGCAGTTCGCCCATAAAATCAGCGCGCCGGTCTGTGTGAGCATGATGGGGCTGACCTCGATGCCCTACGACGATCCGCTCTATCTGGGGATGATCGGGATGCACGGCACTGTCACCGCCAATGTGGCGGCGCGCGACTGCGACTTGCTGATTGCGGTCGGTTCCCGTTTTTCCGACCGCGTGGCGGGTAACCGGGAAAAATTCGCGTCCAACGCGCAGATCCTTCATCTTGACATTGACCCGTCTGAAATTTCGAAAAATGTTTCCGCGGGCCTGTCCCTGCTCGGCAGTGCGCGGGAAGTTCTTTCCGAACTGCTTGCGCGTACGGAGCAAATCCACAATTCCGAGTGGGTGCACAGCCTGCTCCGGCACAAGGCGTACCATGCCCTGCCGAGCGCGACAAACGGGGAGGAGTTGACGCCGCGAGAGATTCTTTTGAAGATCAAAGGCGCGGCGGGGAAAAACGCGGTTGTTGTAACAGATGTGGGGCAGCACCAGATGCTGACCGCACAGTATTACCCGTTCTCGCAGCCCCGCACGCTGATCAGCTCCTGCGGGCTTGGAACGATGGGGTACGGCCTCGGGGCGGCAATCGGCGTGAAGGTCGGGAACCCGGACCGGCCGGTGGTGCTG
>JAEXAZ010000316.1 GCA_023394255.1 Bacillota bacterium
CATGGCAAACGCCGCGAAAACAGCGCCGCCAATCGCCCCTTCCACAGTCTTTTTCGGGCTGATCTGAGGCGCCAGCCTGCGGCGGCCGAAAGCGCGCCCCGCAAAATAAGCCCCTGTGTCGGAGAGCCACGCGCCGCCCAGTGAGAGCAGCACATAAAAAATCCCAAGCGTTGCGCCATGGCTGTCCCGCTGATATACAAGCGTCGTCAGCGAAAACGGGATCAGCAGGCTGCACATCACGCTGATTGCCACCTGCTCGACGCGCAGATGTTCATGCGTTTTTAACAGGAGCAGGAAAACCGCCAACACGTAGACATAGCAGATTACCATCAGGTTCTGCGCAACAAAACGAACCGGGAAAAACGGGACCAAAGCGGCAAAGGTCATAGACAGGAAAAAAAGGACGTGATATTGACGGCATCCTGTGGCACAGAGTAACTCATACACAGCAATCAGAGAAATCACCGCCACCGCAATATTCAGTACGATCGTATTGAACATCAGCAATACCAGAATCAGGACAACCAGTCCGATTAACGAACTGATGACTCTTGTTTTCATAAAAAGCTCCATTCTGCCGCATGCACGATGCGCCATTGGGAATGCGCGGCCATATTAAATGCCGCCGAAGCGCCGGGTGCGGTTCAGATACTCCAGAATTGCGTGATCCAGATGCGCCGGCGTAAAATCCGGCCATAAAACATCCATAAAGACCAGTTCCGAATAGGCGGACTGCCATAAAAGGAAATTGGAAGTACGCATCTCGCCGCTGGGGCGGATAATCAGATCGGGGTCCGGCTGCCCTGCGGTATAAAGCTGCTTTGACAGCAGGCCTTCGTCAATGTCCTCCGGCTTGAGTTCGCCGGACGCACATTGGGCGGAAAGGCCGCGAACCGCATGAATGATCTCATCCCGCCCTCCGTAATTCAGCGCCAGGTTAATTGTAATGCCTGTCCGCTGAGCGCTTTCACGCTCAACCTGTTCCATCATCTCTTTGATGTCGTCCGCAAGCGGCTCCCTGTCGCCCAAAAAGCAAATCCTGGCGTTTTCATCCTGATGCAGCTTTGTATCCTTCAGATACCTGCGCAGCAATCCCATGATTTCGCCGACCTCGTCGGCCGGACGCCGCCAGTTTTCCGTGGAGAACGCATACGCGGTCAGAAACGGGATGCCAATTTCCCTGCAGTGCCTTGCAATCTTACTGAATGTATCGGCGCCCTGCCGATGGCCCGCGCTGCGGGGAAGTCCCCGTTTGGTTGCCCATCTGCCGTTGCCGTCCATAATAATCCCGATATGTGCCGGCAGGGTATCCGCCGGCACATGCGCAAGCAATGATTTTGCCATTTGACAACTCCGTTCTGGAATCAGATCTCAAGAATTTCCTTTTCTTTTTTAGTCGAAAGGTCGTCAATCGTTTTGCAGAATTTATCCGTCAGTTTCTGGGTCGCGTCCTCAAGATCTTTCTGCTCGTCTTCACTGATTTCACTGGCCTTTTTCATCGCCTTGAACTTTTCGTTCGCGTCGCGGCGGACGGAACGGATTGCAACTTTAGCTTCTTCCGCCTCTTTGCGGACCTGTTTGCAGATGTCCCTCCTGCGTTCCTCCGTCAGCGGCGGGAACACAATGCGCAGCACTGTTCCGTCATTCGCGGGGTTAATGCCGAGGTCAGAGGTCTGGATCGCCCTTTCAATCGCTTTCAGGGTAGATTTATCCCACGGCTGAATGACGAGGATTCTCGCCTCCGCGACAGAAATGGCGGCCATGGACTGAATCTGGGTAGGTGTTCCATAATAGTCAACCATGATTTTGTCCAGCACGGCGGGATTGGCTCTGCCCGCACGGATTGCGCCGTATTCCTTTTCCAGCGCGTGGATGGTTTTTTCCATCTTTTCGTTATAGAACTTTACCTTTTCGTTCATGATTATGCCTCCTTAACGATTGTTCCAATATTTTTGCCTTCGATTGCCTCCACAATATGGTCGGAATCGGAAAGACTAAACACAAGCACAGGAATGTGGTTTTCCTTGCAGAGGGCTGCCGCGGTGCTGTCCATCACGCCAAGCTGTTTCTCCAGAATCTCCTGGAAGGAGATCTCATCATATTTTACCGCGTCCGCAAAAAGGTTCGGGTCGCGGTCATAAACGCCGTCCACCATCGTGGCCTTCATCATGATATCCGCCTCAATTTCAGCGGCACGGAGCGCGGACGCGGTATCGGTCGAGAAAAACGGGTTGCCCGTTCCGCAGCCGAAAATGACGACGCGCCCTTTTTCAAGATGGCGGATTGCCCGGTTGCGGATATAAGGCTCCGCAATCTGCTGCATCGTGATCGCCGTCTGCACACGCACCGGCACATGCAGGGTCTCCAGCCCGTCCGCAATCGCCAGCGCGTTCATAACGGTGGCCAGCATCCCCATGTGGTCCGCGCGGGTCCTGTCCTGCATCCGCCCGCTGCTGCGCCCGCGGAAAAAATTCCCGCCCCCGACAACAATCCCGATCTGGGCCCCCAGCTCCACACTTTTCTGAATGCTCTTGCAGATCGCGGATACCACATCGTAGTCAATTCCAAATTTTTTATTGCCGGCAAGCGCCTCTCCGCTGAGTTTTAAGAGTATGCGTTGATATTGAATAGGCATTTTCAACCTCCAAATATATAAAAATCAGACTACTTTCATTTTGTGCTTATATCTTATATATTTTACAATAACCAGAAAATAAAGTAAAGACCAATCGGCAGATTCTCATCAGAAAAAGCCCGCCGGGAAACCCCGGCGGGCTTTCTTAAACGACTGCTTATTTAATCATTCCGGCAACTTCATCAGCAAAGTTGTCCTCTCTCTTTTCGAGGCCTTCGCCCTTTTCATAGCGGACAAACCCGGTGATTTTAATGGAGCCGCCGAGCTTCCTGGCAGTTTCATCCGTATACTGGGCAACCGTAATGTCGCCGTTCTTCACGAACTGCTGGTCAACAAGGCAATTTTCCTTGTAATACTTGCCAACTCTGCCCTCGACCATTTTTGCAATGATCTGGGCGGGCTTATTCTTGAGCTTTTCGTCGTTTGCGATCTGGGCTGTAAGAATTTCCTTTTCTTTCTCAATCACTTCAGCCGGAACAGCGGTTTCGTCCAGATAAAGCGGGGTAATCGCCGCAATCTGCATTGCGATATCCTTCGCATAATCCTGGAACTCCGCTTTGCCGCCAAGGTCTGTGTCGAAGCTGACCATGACGCCGATGCGGCCGCCGCCGTGCACATAGGTGCAGACAGTTCCTTCCGCATACGCGAAGCGGCGGATCTTCATGTTTTCGCCGATGGTCAGAATCTTATCGCGCAGCTCTTCTTCGACGGTCATATTCAGGCCGACCGCAGGCAGTTTCAGCAGCGCGTCCACGTCGGCGGGTTTCTTGGCCGCGACAGTTTTGGCGCAGGACTCAACAAATTCCATAAATTTTTCATTTTTTGCAACAAAATCCGTTTCGGAATTGACCTCGATGACTACGCCGACTTTCGTGGCTTCATCCACAGTCGCCAAAACAACGCCTTCGGCAGCGATTCTGCCGGATTTCTTGGCGGCGGCGGCGAGGCCCTTCTCCCTGAGGATTTCAATTGCTTTATCCATATCGCCGTCGGATGCGGAAAGCGCCTTTTTGCATTCCATCATGCCGACTCCGGTTTTTTCTCTGAGGGACTGTACATCCTTCGCGGTAAATGCCATTTTAATTCCTCCGTATCGTTTTTTCTTCCGGTAAGATTACTGAGCAGCCTCTTCGGTCTCCTCTTCCTTCGCGGCAGCCTCTGCTTCAGCCACAGCGGTGCTTCCCTGCCTGCCTTCAATGATCGCGTCAGCCATGGTCGCGGACAGCAGCTTGACGGCACGGATCGCGTCATCATTGCCGGGAATCACGTAATCGATCTCATCGGGGTCGCAGTTGGTATCAACAATCGCCACAATGGGGATGCCCAGTTTGTGAGCTTCCGCAACAGCAATCTTTTCTTTTCTCGGGTCAACGATAAACAGGGCAGCCGGGAGCTTCTTCATGTCTTTGATGCCGCCCAGGAATTTTTCGAGTTTTTCAATTTCGAGGTTCAGCTTGCTGACCTCTTTTTTCGGCAGGAGTTCAAACGTGCCGTCCTCTTCCATCTTGCGCAGCTGGGCAAGCCGTTCAATCCTGCGGCGGATGGTCTTGAAGTTGGTCAGCATGCCGCCGAGCCATCTTGCGTTTACAAAGTATGCGCCGGCGCGGGTTGCTTCCTCGCGGACAGAATCCCCCGCCTGCTTCTTGGTGCCGACAAACAGGACATTGCCGCCGTCCGCCGCGAGATCACGGACAAACATATACGCCTCGTCCAGTTTCTTTACGGTTTTCTGAAGGTCGATGATATAGATGCCGTTTCTCTCCGTAAAGATATAGCGCGCCATTTTCGGGTTCCACCTTCTTGTCTGATGTCCGAAATGAACGCCGGCCTCCAATAATTGTTTCATAGATACTACGCCCATGATAAATTCCTCTCTTTCGGTTATTTTCCGCCACCCTGCTTCAGGCTCGCCTCATCATCCCAAGGGACACCGACAAGACAATCGCACGGTGTGTGTTCTGCTGAATCAATCCATCAGCCGAATTATAATAGCACAAAAGAGATAAAAATGCAAGCGGAAATTTGCATTCCGGTCATTCAGTCTTCTGTCAGAATATGAAGCCATCCCTGTCCGCGTTTGCGGGTCTCCCCGGGGGCGGGCAGCGTATGGTTCACCAGGATCGTATCCTCACCGATGACTTCGATGTCATCCCAGCGGATCACAATGTCGTCTTCCCGCCCCAGCAGGCCGAGCATGCGCAGTCTTCCTTTGATGACGAGCGCGGAAGCGGTCGCCGTCACGGTATCCAGCTCCACATCGGAAACATAGCCCAGCTTCGCGCCGTTGCGAACATTGATCACGAATTTGCTCCTCAGATCACTGATCCTGCAGTACATCGCGTCCCCTCCTTCATTGCGCAGAACTCACGAGTATCTATACTGTATGCGCCGGCAATACAAAATAGACCGGAGGATCTCCCGTGATTGACTTTCCCGCAAAAGAAAGGTAAGATATTTTAGTTCCCGTTGTGCAAACTTATGGTGTGTAATGCGGCGCGGACGCGCACGCAAATCAAATGTGAGGTGTTTATTTTGCAGCGAGAGAAATTTGCTTCGCGGCTGGGCTTTCTGCTCATATCGGCGGGCTGTGCCATCGGGCTGGGCAATGTGTGGAGGTTCCCCTATATTACGGGGCAGTACGGCGGCGCCGCTTTTGTGCTGATTTATCTGTTCTTCTTACTGGTTCTGGGGCTTCCGATTATGGTCATGGAGTTCTCTGTGGGGCGCGCCAGCCAGAAAAGCGCGGCGCTCTCCTTCCGCGTGCTGGAGCCGAAAGGCACGCGGTGGCATCTGTACGGTTACGGCGCGATGCTCGGCAACTATATGCTGATGATGTTCTATACCACGGTCGGCGGCTGGATGTTCATCTACTTTTTAAAAATGGCGACAGGCGAGTTTGTCGGCAAAACGCCGGACGAGGTCGCTTCGATATTCGGCGGCATGCTTGCCCGGCCGGGGCTTATGGCCTTCTGGATGGTTGCCGTGGTGCTGATCGGGTTCGGCGTTTGCTCGCTCGGCCTGCAAAACGGTGTGGAACGGGTCACAAAAGCTATGATGGGGTGCCTGTTCCTGGTGATGATCGTCCTCGTCCTAAGAGCGGTAACCCTGCCGGGAGCCGGTGACGGGCTGCGGTTTTATCTGCTGCCCGACTTCGGCAAAATGGCGGAGCAGGGAATCTCCACTGTGATCTTTGCCGCAATGGGACAGGCATTTTTTACGCTGAGCCTTGGAATCGGCGCGATGGCAATTTTTGGCAGTTATATCGGCAAGGAGCGTTCGCTCACCGGGGAATCCATCAGTATTACACTGCTGGATACCGGCGTTGCGCTGATGTCGGGACTGATTATTTTCCCTGCCTGCTCGGCATTCGGCATGGACCCCGGCCAGGGGCCAGGGCTTGTTTTTGTCACGCTTCCCAACATTTTCAACGTGATGACGGGCGGCCGCATTTTCGGGGCTCTTTTCTTTATCTTTATGACGTTTGCCGCGCTTTCCACCATCATTGCGGTATTTGAAAACATCGTGTCCTTCGGAATGGACCTGTGGGGCTGGACCCGCC
This sequence comes from Bacillota bacterium, assembly GCA_023394255.1. Classification (GTDB taxonomy): domain Bacteria; phylum Bacillota; class Clostridia; order Oscillospirales; family Ruminococcaceae; genus Anaerotruncus. The sequence goes on from JAEXAZ010000316.1 coordinate 6,195, forward strand.
GCAAAACCGTCCTGATCAATATTGTGCTCATTATTATCCTGTCCGTCCCGTGCGTGCTCGGTTTCAACCTCTGGAGCAACATCCAGCCGCTGGGCGCCGGCACCAGCATTCAGGACCTTGAGGATTTTATCGTAAGCAGCAACCTGCTTCCGCTGGGCTCCCTGGTTTATCTGGCATTCTGCACTTCCCGCTACGGCTGGGGGTGGAAGAATTTTTTGAAGGAGGCGGACACCGGAAACGGCACCCGGTTCCCTGTGTGGACCCGCGTTTATGTCTCTTATATCCTGCCCGTTATCGTCCTGTATATATTTGTACAGGGTTATAACGAAAAATTCCACCTTTGGGAACGGCTGACCGCCCTATTCGCATAGATTTAAAAAATCAATAACAACAGCAG
>JAEXAZ010000045.1 GCA_023394255.1 Bacillota bacterium
ACCTTGTATTCATCGTCGGAAAAATTATCTTTTACGGAAAACGCAATGCAGATATACCGCGCCGACCCGAATTTCTTTTCAACGAGGTCCGCGTCGGTAATGTATTTTCCGCCCTCCTTTTTTTTGAGAGAGAAGCGGATGAGCGCGTCATCCACATAGCTGTCATAACCGGTTCCCGACTGTGCGATGACATAATAGTAATCGGAGCCGGGCCGGATGGTATCGTAACCATCGCTGGCAATTTTGCCGTCAGCGTCCACAAGCTCCCCCACAATCGTGGATGACGCGGCAAACGCGGGAACGGCTGTGGTACAGACCAAAGCCAGTGAGAGCGCAAGCGCAATCCATTTTTTCATGCTGTAATTCCTCCTTATTGAATTGAAAAAATGTCTGTCTTTCTCCAAGATGTCTTTCAGCTTGCAGCCGGATGCGGTGAACTCTATGCACCCGGCTTTATCGAAACCGGATATATTTTCCGCTGTGCACGGCGGAAAACAATACGAGTGCTGTATGAGCTCTATTCATACGGTGCGCAGTTTTTCCAGTTTTATTGCAAGCAATTGGAAATTTTTTAATTTTATTGGTAATACTAAAAACAGATCTTGTAATAGATATCCCCTTGGATGGATGCGGTATACAGATTTTTAAAACCCTTTTTCCCCAATACAGGAATGAATTCCCAAGGCTTGTGATAAAACCGCAAAAAATGCTAGCCATTCTCAGTCGATTGTTGTATAATCGTACTAATGAATAAGCAACAAGGCGGGAATTTAATGAAAAGGGCTGTTTTTTGCCCGGCGGATATTTTGCTTCCGCGCGGAGTAGATATGCAAAAGTGGAGTGTTGTGGCGTGTGACCAGTATACCTCGGAGCCGGAGTACTGGAACCGTGTGGAACGGACGGCCGGGAATGTGCCGTCCACATATCATATGATTCTGCCGGAGGTATTTCTCGGCGCGCCCGATGTACAGGCGCGGATTGACCGGATTAATCAAAGTATGCGGCAATATCTGGACGTGGGGATTTTTGACCGCCTGCCGGACAGCTATCTTTATCTGGAGCGTACCCTCGCGCCGGGCAAGGTGCGCCGGGGGCTGGTTGGCAGGATTGACCTTATGGCATACGAATATGGAAAAGAATCAAAATCGCCTGTGCGTCCCACCGAGGGGACAGTGGAAAGCCGTCTGCCGCCGCGCATCCGTGTCCGGGAAAACGCGCCTCTGGAAACCCCGCATATTATGATTCTCATTGACGACCCTGAAAAAACTGTCATTGAGCCGCTGGCACGGGAAAAAGAGACCCTCAAACGGGTATATGAGTTTACCCTGATGGAGCATGGCGGGAATATCAGCGGCTGGCAGGCAAACGGCGCGGCCGCACAGAAAGTGGACGCGGCGCTGGCCGATCTGGCCGAACGTCTTTTTATGGCAGATGAGAACCCGCTGCTGTTTGCGGTGGGTGACGGAAACCATTCGCTGGCGACTGCCAAGGCCTGCTATGAACAGCTCCGAACGACACTTCCGCAGGCGGAATGGGAACGCCATCCGGCGCGGTGGGCGCTGGTGGAGCTGGTGAATATCCACGACGACGCCATGCAGTTTGAACCGATCCACCGGGTGCTGTTTGATGTCGACCCCGCGCATGTGCTGAAAGAGCTGGCATCCTTTTGCCGTATTTCGAAGACCGGCGGCCGGCAGTCGTTTGAGGCCGTGGCCGGCGGGAAGCGGGAACGTCTGTTTGTGGAGAACCCCTCGAGCCGGCTTGCGGCCGGAACGCTGCAGAAGTTTCTTGATGCGTATCTGAGCCGTTTTGGCGGCGAAGTCGATTACATTCACGGCGAAGAGGTGACCGTGCAGCTTGCCAACAGGGAACGCGCAGTCGGATTCCTGTTGCCGGCCATGCGAAAATCCGAACTGTTTCCGACGGTAAACGCGGACGGTGCGCTGCCGCGTAAAACGTTCTCGATGGGTCACGCCTGTGAAAAACGGTATTATCTGGAATGCAGGGCAATCCGGTGATCATGAATTTGTGATTTTGATGTGAAGGAGGAAGCGCACTTGAAAAAGGATTGGCTCATTCAAACGGCCCTGGGCGAAACGCGTCCCGACCTTGTGCTGCAGAACGGCAAAGTCATCAATGTATTCACAGGTGAAATCGTGTCCGCGGATATCGCGATCACCCGTGGGGTTATATCCGGTGTCGGCAAATACTGCGGGAAATCCAACATCGACCTTGACGGCAAGTATGTCGCCCCCGGGTTTATCAACGCGCACTGCCACGTGGAGAGTTCCATGGTAACGCCGCCGGCATACTGCATTGAGGAGTTGAAATGGGGTGTCACCACTGTTATCACCGATCCTCATGAAATTACCAATGTCGCCGGCGGGGAGGGTGTGCAGTTCATGCTTGACTCCTCCGAGGATCTGCCGATCAATTATTATATACAGCTTCCTTCCTGCGTGCCCGCGACGCCGTTTGAACATGCGGGCGCGGCTTTCACGGCGGATAAGATGGCGCCGTTTCTTTCCCATCCGCGCGTGCTGGGGCTGGGTGAGATGATGAACTATCCCGGCGTTTCAAAATGCGACCCGGAAGTGATGGCAAAGCTGGAACTGTTCGACGGCCGCGTGATTGACGGGCATGCCCCCGGCATCACCGGAAATGCCTTGCAGGCTTATGCCGCCGCCGGAATCCATACCGACCATGAAAGTGTTACCTATGAGGAAGCGCTGGAAAAGCTGCGGGCGGGGATAGCCATACTGGTGCGGGAGGGAAGCGCCTGCAAAAACCTGCGGGATATCCTTTCCGGCGTGATCGAAAACGGGATTGATACAACGCACATGGCCTTCTGCACCGACGATAAGCATCTTTCGGACATCCGGCGGGAAGGCACGATTCTGCATAATATCAAACTGGCAATAGAATTGGGCATGCGCCCTGTTGCGGCGATCCAGATGGCAACCATCAACGCCGCGCGCATTTACGGTCTGCGGGATGTGGGCGCGGTCGCGCCCGGCTATCGTGCGGATCTTGTCATTTTGAACGACCTGAAAGCGCTCACAGTCGACGAGGTCTACAAGGACGGGAAAGCCTACACCGAGCATGCAACGCCGAGAAGAGGTGTCACAGCCGGGGCCGGCATCCTGCATACGGTCGATCCCGCGCCGCTGGAAGAAAGCAGCTTTGCCCTGCCCGACAGGGAGGAATATCCTGTTATTAAGATTGTTCCGGGGCAGATTGCCACAAAGAAATCGTCGGTCGGCGCGCAGGACGTTGAGGAGCAGATTGCTTCCGGCGCGCTGCGGAAGATCGCGGTTGTGGAACGGCATCACGCGACAGGGACGATCGGCGTCGGGCTGATTTCCGGTTATGGCCTGACACATGGCGCCATAGCGACTACGGTGGCGCACGATTCCCATAACCTGATCGTCGTCGGCGACAACGATGCCGACATGGCGGCCGCGGCCCGCGAATTGGAGCGGGTGCAGGGCGGTTACACAATTGTCGTGGACGGCGATGTGAAGGGAACGCTTGCGCTGCCGGTCTGCGGGCTGATGAGCAGCGACCCCGCCCAAATTTTTATCCAAAACCTTGACAAAATGATCGAGACCGCGCGGCAGGCCGGAGTACGGGACGGCATCGACCCGTTTATTACGCTTTCCTTTATGGCGCTCCCGGTGATTCCGGAAATCCGGATTACTGATATGGGTGTATTTGACGTTACGAAATTTGAATTTGTGAAGTAGACAGAAAGGGCGGTTACGATGACAGAAGCCGGTATAGCAGAAATACGGAAGGCGTGTGAAGCCAGGAAAGTCCGGCTCCCGGACGGGACCATGGTGCCTCAGCTGGGGCAGGGTACCTGGTACATGGGAGAATTGGCGGGCCGTCACAAGAATGAGCAGGAAGCCCTGAAAACGGGTGTCAGCCTTGGAATGACCCTGCTGGATACGGCGGAAATGTATGGAGACGGCGCGGCCGAACGCACCATAGGGGAGGCAATCCGCTCTTTTCCGAGAGAGAAGCTGTTCCTTGTTTCCAAAGTTTATCCGCATAATGCGGACCGCCGCAGGATTTTCCATAGCTGTGAGGATTCCCTGCGCAGAATGAAAGTGCAGACGCTGGACCTTTACCTGCTTCATTGGCGTGGCAGAGTGCCGCTGGAAGAAACGGTGAGCTGTATGGAAGAACTGATTAGGCAGGGAAAAATCAAGCGCTGGGGCGTTTCCAATTTTGATACCGCGGATATGGAAGACCTCTGGAGAACGCCCGGCGGGCAGAACTGCGCGGTGAATCAGGTGCTGTACCATCTTGGCTCCCGCGGGATCGAGTTCAGCCTCCTGCCGTGGATGCGCGCGCACAAAGTGCCGGTGGTAGCATACTGCCCGCTGGCGCAGGGGGGCAGGCTGCGTAAAGGCCTTCTGGAACATCCGGCCGTGCGGGAGATTTCCGAAAAATACAGTATCACGCCTGAACAGGTGCTGCTGTCGTTTGTGTTGAGCCGGCCCGATATCATTGCAATCCCCAAGGCGGGCAAATCCGCGCACGTGCAGCAGAATGCGGCCGCGGTCCTGCATCCTCTGGACCAGGAGGACCTGGCAAAGCTGGATGCGGCATTCCCGCCGCCCGACAGGAAAATGCATCTCGACATTGTTTAAATACGATTTCGCGGCAGGAAACCAATGGTGAAATTGGCTTCCTGCCGCTTTTTGTTGTACCTGTGCAGGGGGTAAAATTGTATAATCCTATGCGCAAAAGCCGGGTAAACTGTGAAGTATGATGAAAATAGTGAATCGTTTTTGTGAATTATTGCAGATGCATTGACAAAAACCGCAGAATCAGAAATAATGAATCGTTGGATAGTACCAGAAAGCAAAAGAAAAAGGGGAATAGCATGAGGGGAATTGTATCTTCTGTAACCGATATCAGAAGGAAGGTGTTTACTGAAGTGGCGCGGCTTGCCTATGAGGGCGGAGACTATTCGCGCATAGAGGCGCTGCCCTATAAAATCGTGCCCGGAGAGGTCGCTACCTACCGGGAATCCATCTTTTTGGAACGGGCGATCGTCGGCGAACGTTTGCGCCTTGCCATCGGGTTGCCGCTTCGTCCGCTGGATGAACATGCACCGGTTTCAATGGGCATTGATGAGAGCGCCATTGACGAGAAATATTACGACCCGCCTCTGGTCAACATCATCAAGTTTGCCTGCAACGCCTGCCCGGACAGGCAGTTCCATGTTTCAGACGCCTGTCAGGGCTGTCTGGCGCACCCCTGCAAGGAGGTATGCCCTAAAGACGCGGTTTCGATCGTTCACGGGAAGTCGGTCATCGACCAGTCCAAATGCATAAAGTGCGGGCGCTGCAAGGAGGCCTGCCCGTATGGCGCTGTCCTGAAACTGGAGCGCCCCTGCGCGAAAGCCTGCGGGATGGACGCAATCCGCAGCGACGAACAGGGGATTGCCGCGATCGATTATGACAAGTGCGTTTCCTGCGGGATGTGTTTGGTAAACTGCCCGTTTGGAGCAATTTCAGATAAAGGGCAGGTCTTCCAGCTGATCCACGCCATGCGCGATAACGCCCGGGTAATTGCGATTGTGGCGCCCGCGTTCATCGGGCAGTTTGGCCCCGCGATGACCCCCGAAAGATTTACCGCGGCCATGAAGCAGCTTGGGTTTGCCAGCGTGGTGGAGGTGGCGGTCGGCGCCGATCTCTGTACTATTGAGGAAGCAAAAGACTTTATGCGCGAGGTTCCTGAGAACCAGCCGTTTATGGCAACCTCCTGCTGTCCGTCATGGTCGGTCATGGCGAAGAAGCTGTTCCCGGAGCTCGCCCCTTATATCTCTATGGCGCTCACACCGATGGTGCTGACCGCGCGCCTGCAAAAAAAGGAGCATAAAGACTGCAAAATCGCGTTTATCGGTCCCTGCGCGGCGAAAAAACTTGAAGCAAGCCGACGCACGATCCGCAGCGATGTGGATTTTGTGCTGACCTTTGAAGAACTGATGGGGATGTTTGAGGCGAAGGGCGTCGAATTTGGCGAGATCACCGAGGAAACCCCGCTGGAGGAAGCGACTGCCGCCGGACGCGGATTTGCCGTCAGCGGCGGAGTGGCGCAGGCTGTGGCGGACGCCGTCAAGCGCATCGATCCGGAGCGCGAGGTAAAAATTGCCTGCGCACAGGGCCTTCAGG
>JAEXAZ010000097.1 GCA_023394255.1 Bacillota bacterium
ATTATGACGCGGCGCAAAAAACCTTTTTTCAGAATGTTTCACATGAACTGAGAACCCCTCTGATGTCCATCCGGGGGTATGCGGAAGGAATCCAATGCGGTGTTTTCGGCGATCATCAGGAAGCGGCAGGGGTAATCGTATCGGAAAGCGCCCGCCTGACGGAGCTGGTCGACGGCCTGCTGACGCTGTCCCGTCTGGACAGCGCAAAACAGATTCTGGACCTGCAGCCTGTCCCGCTTTGCGACTTTTTAAGCGGCTATCTGAAAAAAATTGAGGGGCTGGCGATCACCCGCGGTATCAGGCTGTCTCTGGAGGAGTGCCCGCCAATTTGTGCGCGGGCGGACGGCGAGCTGCTCGGAAAGGTTTTTCTCAACCTTGTCTCCAATTGTGTCCGCTATGCGGAAACGGCCGTCAGGGTTCGCGTGAAGGAAGAAGGACGCTTTGCTGTCCTTACCGTGGAAGACGACGGGCCGGGGTTTGCCCCGGAAGACGCGGCACATCTGTTCGAGCGTTTTTATAAAGGGAAAGGCGGGAATTTTGGTTTGGGGCTGGCAATTGCCAAGTCCTCCGCCGAGTATATGGGCGGAAGTGTCCGGGCGTTCAACAGTTCTTATGGCGCTGCGTTTGAGCTGAAGCTGTTGTTGTGCGGATCAGACGGCGGAGGAAAATCCGGCCATCTATCAATACATAATTTTTAATATAAAATTTATATACAGAAATTAAATTTATATTGACATCGTATAAATTCGATGCTATAGTTAAGACAATAGATGTTGGGTTGTTACTGTTTAGTCAGGCAAGACCAAATTTTACAGGGATGTGTATCTCTGTGAAATTTGGTCTTTTTGTTTTCTAAGGAGGTGAGCTGGGACGCCTATGAAAATTCTAAAATCGATTAACAATAATATTATCAGCGCGTACGACGAAGACGGCCGCGAAATTGTCGTAATGGGGAAAGGAATCGGTTACCGGGCCAAGGGCGGCGGGGAAATTCCCCGGGAGCAGATTGAAAAGATTTTCCGCATGGACAACCAGGATGAAACGGACCGGCTTAAAACTTTGTTTGCCGGCCTGCCGATGGAGCATGTGCGGGTTTCCGACAGCATTATCACCTATGCGAAAAACAGCCTGGACAAACGTCTCAACCAAAGCATCTACATAACGCTGACCGACCACATCAGTTTTGCGGTATATCGGTATCAGCATGGAATGGAGTTTCACAACGCGCTTCTGATGGAGGTGCGCAGATTTTATCATCCGGAGTACCTGATCGGCAAATATTCGCTGGACCTGATGGAAAAAGAGTTGGGAATCCGTTTCCCCGACGATGAGGCGGCATCCATCGCGCTGCATATTGTCAATGCGGAGTATGACGCTTCCATCAGCGAGACCATCCATATTACCCGGCTGATTCAAACGATTTTGGAACTTGTCAAGGGTACGCTCGGCGTGGCGCTGAATGAGCAGTCCTCCAGCTGTGAGCGGTTTGTAATCCATCTGAAATTTCTGGCGCAGCGGGTGCTCAAGTCCGAAACGCTCAAAGTGCACGACCCCGATCTGGTAAGAATCACTTCAAGCCAATACCCGGAAGAGTTCCGCCACAGCGAAAAAATTGCCGATCTCATCGAACAGCGGTACAGCCACCGCATCTCCGATGAAGAAAAAGCCTATCTGGCCCTGCATATCAGAAGAATCAGGACTGAGGAGCAGGAAAAAGAATAAACAATCAAAAGGGCAGGTTATACCATGTTTCAAACACTCAAAAAGATATTTGAAAACCCTAAGCAAGAGAAAATCTGCGCCCCTGTCGAGGGGGAAGCCGTACCGATTACGGACGTCAGCGACCCTACCTTCGGCGAGGAGATTCTTGGGAAGGGAATCGCGATCAAGCCTTCAAAAGGGCGGGTGGTCGCTCCGGCTGACGGGACGGTGACGGTCCTGATCGAAAGCAGCCATGCGGTCAGCCTTTTGACCGACAAGGGCGCGGAAATTCTGGTGCATGTCGGATTGGACACCATCCAGCTGGAAGGGCGGTTTTTCACCGCGCATGTCAAGGTCGGGGACCGGGTCAAAACGGGGGACCTGCTGCTGGAATTCGATCCGGACGCAATCCGGAAAGCCGGCTATGATACCATTACGCCCGTTGTAATTTTGAATTCCAACGAGTATGCGTCCATTGAGCTGTTCCACGGCGGGCCGATCGGGGAACTGGATCTTCTCATGCGCCTCGTCAAATAATCTGCGCGCAAAAGCAACATAAAGGGGTACGGTGAATGATAACAGGTAAGGGTCTGCCGGTATTTTCCGGTATTGCCGAGGGCAGAATCTTTTATTTACAAAAGCGGGTCGTCAAGACCGGACAAAATCGCTCCCTTTTGGATATGGAATCGGAGAAAGCGCGGTTTTCGGCAGCCAGAAAAACGGCGGATGAGCAGCTGGCGGCCTTATTCGAAAAGGTCCGGTCGGAAGTTGGCGAGCAGGAAGCCATGATCATCGACGTTCAGCGGATGATGCTGGACGACCCGGATTTCAACGATACGGTTATTTCGGGGCTCGAGGCCGGAAGCAGCGCCGAACAGGCGGTTGAAAAGGCCGGGCAGCAATTTGCGGAATTTTTCAGCAAAATGGAAGATGCCTATATGCGGGCGCGTTCCGCGGATATTCTGGATGCGGCGAACCGGCTGCTGCACATTCTGGGGGGCGGAACAGCCCCCGGTTTGCAGCTGACGGAACCGTGCATTGTCGTTGCGGACGACATCACTCCCAGTGAAACGGTTCAGCTGGATAAAAGCAGGGTGCTGGGGATTGTGACAAGGCTGGGCTCCGGCCATTCCCACGCGGCAATTCTGGCGCGTACGCTCGGAATTCCCACGCTTGTGCAGGCGGAACTGCCCAACGGCCAGCCGCTCGACGGCCGCATGATGCTTATTGACGGCTGCGACGGGCAGTTTTACATAGATCCCGATCCGCAGACGCTTGAGCGGATGCGGCAGAAGAAGCTTGACACGGCCGGAAGGCGGCATAGCCTGGAAAAACTGCGGGGAATGGAAAGTATTACCGCAGACGGCAAAAAAATTGCACTGTATGCGAATATCGGAAGCGTAGCCGACGTACAAATTGCTTTGGCAAACGACGCGGAGGGGATCGGCCTTTTCCGCAGTGAGTTTCTCTTTCTGGGCAGAACCGGCTGCCCCTCCGAGGAGGAGCAGTTTGCCGCTTATCGCGAGGTGCTCGAAGCCATGGGCGGCAGGCGGGTCATCATCCGGACGATGGACATCGGCGCGGATAAAAAGGCGGATTATCTGGGCTTTGCGCCGGAGGAAAATCCGGCGCTCGGGTTCCGGGGCGTTCGCGTTTCCCTTGACTATACCGGGCTGTTCAGGACCCAGTTGAGGGCGATCTGCCGGGCGGCCGCATTCGGTACCGCCGCCGTGATGTTCCCGATGATTATTTCAGTGGATGAGGTAAGGCGGTGCCGGGGGATGCTGCGGCAGACCCTGCACGAACTTGCGGAGCAGGGCATTCCGGCCGGTAATATGGAAGTGGGAATCATGATCGAGACGCCCGCCGCTGTCATGCTCAGCGAGGAACTCGCACATGAGGTGGATTTTTTCAGCGTCGGCACCAATGACCTCACACAGTACACATTGGCGGCTGACCGCCAGAACCCAAAGGTGGAAAAACTTTACGACGCCGCTCATCCCGCGGTGCTGAAAATGTTGTCGCTTGTCGCGCAAAGCGCGCGCGGGGCGGGCATCTGGGCGGGAATCTGCGGGGAGCTGGCGGCGGATACGCGCTTCACCGAGACCCTACTGCGCATGGGATATACGGAGCTGTCGGTTTCTCCGGCATATCTGCTGGAGCTGAGAAAAACGGTCAGGGAAAGCATAATGGACCCGGCCCAAAAAGGAGGCGAAACAAAATGAAAACGGTTCTGCACATTGTCCAGGATAAGCTGGGGATTCACGCCAGGCCGGCGGGGCAGATTGTAAAGCTCGCGTCGCAGTATTCCAGCGATATCAGGTTTGCCACTGCCTCCAAAACGGTGGACGCGCGGCGTATCATGGCACTTATGGGACTGGGCGTGCACCAGGGCGACCAGTTGAAGGTCACCTTTGAGGGAGCTGATGAAGCGGCGGCGGCCGCCGCGTTTTCGGCATATCTGAAAGAATCCCTGTAATACCCGTATCAAACCCGACCATCCGGCGGGTTTTATAAACCGTGCGGTATGAGGTTGCCGCACAAGAAAAAGAGGAGGAAAATCGTATGATGAAGTACCTGCAAAAGCTCGGCAAATCCTTAATGCTTCCGGTCGCCTGCCTGCCTGTCGCCGGCATACTCATGGGCATCGGCTACTGGATCGACCCTGTCGGCTGGGGAAGCAACAGCATTATAGCGGCATTTTTAATCAGAGCCGGCTCGGTCCTGATCGACAACATGGCGATTCTGTTCGCAATCGGCGTAGCAGTCGGCATGGCGGACGACAATGACGGGACAGCCGCTCTGGCCGGTCTGGTTTCCTGGCTGACCATTCAGACAATGCTCTCCCCGGCTACCATTGAGATGTTTACCGGGGCTGAGGCAAACGCGGCATTCGGCAAAATCAACAATCAGTTTATCGGTATCCTCACCGGCTTGATCGGCGCGATCTGTTACAACAGATTCAAACGTACCAAGCTGCCCGATGCGCTGGCTTTCTTCAGCGGCAAGCGAAGTGTTGCGATTGTAACGGTTCTGATCACGCTTGTAGTCGCGCTGATCCTGTTCTTTATCTGGCCGATGATCTATACCGGTTTGGTCATCTTCGGCGAAAGCATTGTCAGCACCGGCGCTCTTGGAGCGGGTATTTACGCGTTCTTCAACCGTCTGCTGATTCCTGTGGGCCTGCATCATGCGCTCAACTCGGTATTCTGGTTTGACGTCGCGGGCATCAGCGACCTGACCAAATTCTGGGATGGTTCCGGCGTTTTGGGACAGACCGGCATGTACATGGCGGGCTTCTTCCCCGTTATGATGTTCGGCCTTCCGGGCGCGGCCCTCGCGATGTATCACACCGCAAAAACCAAAAAAAGAAAGATTGCCGCCGGCCTGCTGGGCGCTGCGGCGCTCTGCTCCTTCTTCACCGGCGTTACCGAGCCGATGGAATTCTCCTTCATGTTCCTCGCGCCGGTTCTGTATGTCGTTCACGCCCTGCTGACCGGTATTTCCGCGTTTATCGTCGCGCTGCTGCCTGTCCGCGCGGGCTTCAACTTCAGCGCCGGATTTGTTGACTGGCTGCTCAGCTTCAAAGCCCCAATGGCGGTCAATCCGTGGCTGCTCATTCCTATCGGACTGGTTTTCGGCGTGATCTACTATGTGGTCTTCCGCTTCCTGATCGTCAGGATGGATCTGAAAACGATCGGCCGTGAAGACGACGAGGAAGACGAGCTGAACGTGAAACTCACCAGTGACAACTTTACAGCGATCGCGCAGATGATTCTGGAAGGTCTGGGCGGTGTCGATAACCTTACAAGCATTGACAGCTGTGTAACCAGACTGCGTCTTGAAATCAAAGATTATACACAGGTCAATGAAAAGAAAATTAAATCCGCGGGTGTGGCGGGCATCATCCGTCCGAGCAAGACCAGTGTGCAGGTTGTTGTGGGCACACAGGTGCAGTTCGTTGCGGATGAACTGAAAAGGCTTGTTGACCAGTATACCGTAAGATAAGCTTCCGCATTGAAATCGCGGGCAGGGATCTGCCCGCGATTTCAAAACATTCCGGCCAGGCATAAGAGGGGGATTTCATTGAGAATCTATAAAGCGAAGGATTACGCCGACATGAGCAGAAAAGCGGCGAACATCATTTCAGCACAGGTGATCATCAAGCCCAATTCGGTTTTGGGGCTTGCAACCGGCTCCAGCCCCATTGGAGCTTATCGTCAGCTGATCGAATGGTATCGGAAGGGCGATGTTGATTTCAGAAAAGTCACTTCCATTAATTTGGATGAATACAGGGGCCTGCCTGAAAGCGACCCCCAAAGCTACAGCTATTTTATGCATCAGTATTTCTTCGATCATGTCAATGTCTGCCCGCAGAATATTCACATCCCGGACGGTATGGCACCCGACCCGCGGGAGGAGTGCCGGCGCTACGATACGCTGATTCAGGCGTGCGGCGGCATCGATCTCCAACTGCTCGGAATCGGCCACAATGGGCACATCGGCTTTAATGAACCGGGCGAGGCGTTTGAGAAGCGCACCCACTGTGTCAGCCTTTCGCCGAGCACAATCGAGGCAAACAAGCGCTTTTTTGACAGCGAGGAAAACGTGCCCCGACAGGCATATACCATGGGGATGCGCTCTATCATGCAGGCAAAGCAGATTTTGCTGATTGTCAGCGGGGAAGAAAAGGCCGGGATCGTAAGGGACGCGTTTTGCGGGCCTGTCACGCCGCAGGTTCCCGCTTCCGCCCTCCAGCTGCACAACAATGTGACGCTTGTGGGGGATCAGGCCGCGCTTTCCCTGATTCCGGACGGAGGGATTGACGAATGAAAATCCAAAACGCACGGGTTTTTTCGGAGAACGGAACCTTTGAAGAGCGTGACCTTTTTATCACCGGCTCTTATATCACTTCGTCGGGAACGGAGGATGAGCTGATTGATGCGCAGGGGTGTTATGCGATTCCCGGACTGGTCGATATCCATTTCCACGGGTGCGTCGGCTACGATTTCTGCGACGGTACCGGGGAGGCGCTGTCCGCCATGGCGAACTATCAGGCGAGCAACGGGGTGCTCGCCATCTGCCCCGCCACTGTCACCCTGCCGGAGGAAACGCTGGCTCAGGTCTGCCGCTGTGCGGCGTCGTTCCGGGCCGCGGATAACGGCGCCGAATTGGTGGGGATTAATCTGGAGGGGCCGTTTATCTCTGAAGAAAAAAAGGGCGCGCAAAACCCCGCCTATATCCGCAAGCCGGACGCGGGGATGTTCCGCAGACTTCAAAAGCTTTCCGGCGGCATGATCCGGCTGCTGGACATTGCCCCCGAACAGGAGGGCGCAATCGAATTGATCTCCGAACTGAAAGAAGAAGTGGTGCTGTCCGTTGCCCATACAACCGCGGATTATGATACCGCGGCCCGGGCGTTTGCGGCGGGGGCAAGCCACGTGACGCATCTGTTTAACGCCATGCCGCCGTTTTCCCACCGCAGCCCCGGAGTGGTCGGCGCGGCATTTGACGCACCGGACTGCCGTGTGGAACTGATTGCCGACGGCGTGCATTTGCATCCCAGCGTGGTGCGCGCAAGTTTTCGCATGTTTGGGGACGACAGGATCGTGTTTGTCAGTGACAGCATCGCCGCCACGGGGATGCCGGACGGCGATTACGAGCTGGGGGGCCTTGCAATCCGGGTAAAAGGCAACCGTTCTGTCCTGCGGGACGGCGGGGCGATTGCCGGTTCCGCCACCAATCTGATGCAGTGTGTCCGGGTGGCGGTCAAAGAGATGGGCATTCCTCTTTCCAGCGCGGTAAAATGTGCCGCAGTCAATCCTGCCAAAGCAATTGGGGCTTTTGACCGCTACGGCAGCTTGGAAGCCGGAAAATACGCCAATGTGGTGCTTCTTGATGAAGCCCTGAATATCAGGCGTATTCTTTGCAGAGGCAAGGCCATCGGCTGACGGAAACGCCAGCCCGCGGAACGGGGCACATCTTTTCAAAAACCGGCATAGAATAAAGATGTAATCAGCCGAGGAGAAACGAGAGTTTATTTATCCATAGCGAACCCGCCCTGCCGCATCAAGCGGCAGGGCGGGTTCTTTTCATACTATAATACAAGATAAGGGAGGCTGTAATTGCCGTCCGCTTTTCTGCTCCGGCCGCGAATCACTGTCCCTGAAAAGCGTCCTCGAGGTCTGCGATAATGTCATCGATATGTTCCGTGCCGATAGAAAGCCGGATCGTATTCGGCTTGATGCCCTGCTCCAGAAGTTCTTCCTCCGAAAGCTGCGAATGGGTTGTGGAAGCCGGATGAATTACGAGCGATTTGACATCGGCTACATTTGCCAGAAGGGAAAAGATTTCGAGCCGGTCGATGAAATCCTGCGCTTCTTTGGCGCCGCCCCGAATCTCAAAGGTGAAAATGGATGCGCCGCCGTTTGGAAAGTACTTTTGATACAGCGCATGGTGGGGATGATCCGGAAGGGACGGATGATTGACCTTTTCCACCTGCGGATGACTGCTCAAGTACGAAACCACTTTCAGCGTGTTTTCCACATGGCGCTCCACGCGCAGGGAAAGTGTCTCCAATCCCTGCAGGAATAAAAACGCGTGCAGCGGGGCAATGGTCGCGCCGGTATCCCTGAGCAGGATTGCGCGGATCTTTGTGACAAATGCCGCCGCACCGACCGCTTTTGTAAAGCTGATGCCGTGATAACTCGGATTGGGATCGACAAGCGAAGCGAATTTTCCGCTCTTCTCCCAGTCAAATTTTCCGCCGTCTACAATGACGCCGCCGATGGCCGTGCCGTGTCCGCCGATAAACTTGGTCGCGGAATGCACTACAACGTCAGCGCCGTATTCGAAGGGCCGGACCAGATAGGGCGTTGCGAACGTGTTGTCCACCACGAGCGGGATGCCGTGCCTGTGCGCGATGTCCGCAACCTGTTCAATATCAATCAGCGTCGCATTGGGATTCCCGATAGTCTCGATAAAAATTGCCTTTGTAGCTTCGCTGACCGCGTTTTCAAAAGCGCCTTCTTCATCGGGGTCAACAAAGGTTGTGGTGATGCCGTATTGCGGCAGGGTATGGGCAAGCAGATTATAGGTGCCCCCGTAAATTGTTTTGGCGGACACAATATTGTCCCCCGCCTGCGCGAGATTCAAAAAAGTATAGGTAATTGCCGCCGCGCCCGATGCCACGCCAAGCGCCGCGACGCCGCCTTCGAGCGCCGCGATGCGTTTTTCGAACACGTCCTGAGTAGAATTCGTCAGGCGGCCATAGATATTTCCCGCATCGGCGAGACCGAAGCGGGCAGCGGCATGAGCGGAGTTTCTAAACACATAGGAAGTCGTCTGATAGATGGGGACGGCGCGGGAATCGGTAGCGGGATCGGGCTGTTCCTGCCCGACATGGAGTTGCAGTGTTTCAAATTTAAAAGAATGTTTGCTCATTGTAAGTACCTCTTTCATTCAAATGATGGATGTTCAGTCAGCACCGCTTACAATGGCGCATTCGCCCGTTTCTAAAATTGTGTCTGAGCATTTTGTAAATGATGGAATACATTTGCAGATGCCTCCTTTACAGATTTTGAAATCACAGGCGAATTCTATATAATTCATATAAAATTAATATGATTATAACTGCGCAAACGATTCTTGTCAACTGGAAATTGCATATTGATCAGCAAAGCGGGCCGGCAGAACCTTTTTTGTTTCTCATTGCTATTTTATCAATTTCTGCTATACTGTTCTTATCTGATATATTTGCCGGAGGAGATCCATTATGGAGGCAGCTGCCAATCTGAAAGATACCGCTTATAAATTTATAAAAGACAAGGTGCTCAACTGTGAATTCTACCCCGGACAGGAAATCAGCGAGAAACAGATCGCCGAGACC
>JAEXAZ010000134.1 GCA_023394255.1 Bacillota bacterium
GTTACATGCAGGACTTTGTCCCTCTGTGTGAGGAGGAGAAGCAGATCATTCAAAAAGCTACCGAAGTAATCAACAGCGGCATCGCAATCCCCTGTACCGCCTGTCAGTATTGCGTAGACGGCTGTCCCAGTAATATCCCCATTCCAAAATATTTCTCACTCTATAATGATCAGCGGCAGTTTGGTCTTGTTCCCGCACACAGGGGTTACTATACAAATCTGTCACAAACTTACGGGAAGGCCTCCGACTGTATCGGCTGTGAGCAATGCGAGCAGCACTGCCCTCAGCATATTGAAATCATCGAGCGGCTCAAAGAAGTATCGCGTATTTTTGATACCGTTTAAGGAGCGGGAAACTGTCAATGTATGTGAACATTGGCAAAAAAATCAGGTCCCGGCTTTATCGGATGATTGGAAAACAGGTGTGAGATGCCGCTACTCTTCTTGGAAAGCGAGGTGTTCCGGGTGAATATTCTGGTCATTGACGGCCAGGGGGGCGGGCTTGGCAAGCAACTGGTCGCCGCAATCAAAGCGGCATATCCTGAAGTGGAAATTACCGCCGTAGGAACAAACAGCATGGCGACGAACGTCATGCTGAAAGCCGGTGCCGACAATGCCGCCACGGGTGAAAATGCCGTTGTGGTAGGCTGCCGCAAAGCGGACATCATTGTCGGCCCAATCGGCATGGTGATAGCGGATGCCCTGCTGGGCGAAATCACCCCGCGCATGGCGGCGGCGGTCGGGCAAAGCGACGCAAAACGCGTCATGATCCCCATCAGCCACTGCAACAGCCTGATTGCGGGAATTCCGGATCAGCCCGTCAGCCGCCTGGTGCAAAGCGCGGTTGACCAGCTTAAAAAAATGATCGATTGAACACAGTCATCCCAGGTTCGGAAAATTCGGTTTTATATTCCATTTGGCCGGCATGAAGCCGGGCAATGCGGCAGAAGCGGCAGGAAATTCAGCGCATCAGTTTGTCATAATGGATGCCAGGAAGGCGTCTGCTTTCAGAAGAAAGCAGACGCCTTCCTGCGCAAATAAATAAGGAGTTGTTATCATGAAAATTAAAAAAATGGTTTTTTCTGCGTTCTTTCTCGCGCTTGCCCTGGCTTTGCCGTTCCTGACGGGGCAGATCCCGCAGATTGGCAATATGCTCAGCCCCATGCATATTCCGGTGCTGCTGTGCGGCTTTCTATGCGGCTGGCCCTACGGCCTTGCCGTAGGGTTTATTGCGCCGCTGCTTCGTTTTATGCTCTTTGGCATGCCTCCGATTTTCCCCACCGGTATTGCTATGGCATTTGAACTTGCAGCCTACGGCGCCGTTTCGGGCCTGATTTTCAGCAGAGTAAAGCACAGCGTACCCATGATTTATACAACACTCGTTTCCACAATGGTCGCCGGGCGTCTTGTTTGGGGTACCGTGCGCTTTATTCTGGCAAAGCTCTTTGGAATGGATTTTTCATTATCAATGTTCCTGTCCGGCGCTTTCATCACCGCGATACCCGGCATCCTTTGCCAGCTGATTCTGATTCCTATGATCATCGCGGCAGTCCAGCGCCAGAAAGGGATGCTGTTAAACCAGTCGAAGAAAGAAGCGTTCATAAAATGACAAAAAATCCGGAATTGGAAACGGCACCAGGAGCGTATCTGATTGAACAAATTACTATGCATCCTTCCATGCGCCCGCCGGACATGATAAAGCTCTGCTACCAGGCCGCGTTTGGGGCAGAGCATCTGCTGCGGGAGCCGGCGGCCGCCAAGAGGCTTTTTGAGGAAGAGTTTTCGGCTGTAGCAGATGGCACGCCGTGCCTTTTTGAGAGGATCTCCCCTGATTGCTGCCGGGTGAATCTTTTTGCATGGAAGCAACGCGGGCTCCCGCCCGAGTGGCTTTTCCGGATGTCCGCCCGTTCCGCATCCATACCTGCCGGCACGGATGCGGAATTCCGAAGCCTTCTTCAGGAAGCCGGCTTGCTTTGTGCGGCGGGCGCAATGCCGTTTTCCCGCCATGACTGGGAAAATGAACTGGACGCCTATTGGAGTACCGGAGGCGGCGCTGTTCACCACAGCGAACAATACAGGATATCTGAACGCCCTGCCTACCGGCTGGTTTGCGCGCGTTTCATCCGCCTTTTTCCACTTTTGGAAAAGATGGCAAAGCTGGACAGAAAAAATGACGCGTGTGTGATTGCGCTGGATGGGCGTGCGGCATCCGGGAAAACCACCATGGCTGATCAGCTGTCGCTGATTCTGGATGCGGGAATCGTACATATGGACGATTTTTTTCTGCCGGCGACGCTGCGTACGGCAAACCGTCTGGAAGAACCCGGCGGGAATGTGCACTATGAACGTTTTGCGCGGGAGGTCTTGCCTGAAATTGCCCAGACGAAGGCGTTTCCCTATCGCCGGTTTGACTGTTCCAGGCTGGACTTTGGCGATACACGGGAGGTCTGCGCATCCGAATGGCGGATTGTGGAAGGCGCTTACAGCTGCCACCCTTACTTTGGTGATTATACGGATCTGCGGGTATTCTGCGATGTCGAACCGGAAGAGCAGCTGCACCGCATTGAACTGCGC
>JAEXAZ010000138.1 GCA_023394255.1 Bacillota bacterium
CGGCGAAAAGATTGAGTTCTGCCAAGTGAAATAACGCTGTTTTTATGTTCGTAATTCAGGATGCTCGGGCGGTTTTGCCGCCCGAGCATCCTGTTTTTGCGTTTGAACAGGGATTGCTTTTCAAAAACCGCAATGTTACACTAAGGAAAACAGCATGGCCGGATAAAAGTTCCGGCAGCGGCAACCCTAAAGCAGGAAAATCAAACGGCGGGCGGTGACAGCAGATGATCGGGATTCCGGAGGGGCCACAGCAAATCATTCACATGCTGGAGGGCCGAGGCCATGAAGCGTATGTGGTGGGCGGCTGCGTGCGGGACAGCCTGCTGGGGAGAACTCCCCATGACTGGGATATCTGCACCAGCGCGCTGCCGCAGGAAACCATTGCCTGCTTTTCAGGATTTCGTGTAATTGAAACCGGAATCCAGCACGGAACCGTGACCGTCCTTTTCGAAGGTGAGCCATACGAAATTACCACCTACCGCACAGACGGCACCTACTCCGACCACAGGCGGCCTGACCATGTGGAATTTGTAAGGAGCCTTCGGCAGGATTTGGAACGCAGGGACTTTACCGTCAACGCGATGGCTTATCATCCGCAGAAAGGCTTAGTAGATTATTTCAGTGGTCAGGCGGATCTCATCAACAAGCAAATCCGCTGCGTCGGTGACCCCGACCGGCGGTTTCAGGAGGACGCCCTCCGGATTCTGCGGGCACTGCGGTTCGCCTCTGTTTATGAGTTTCAGCTGGAGGGCACGACGGCACGGTCGGCATCCTCCAACCGGGAACTGCTGCGTTCCATCGCGGGCGAGCGGGTTCAGGAGGAGCTGTGCAGGCTGTTCTGTGGATATAAAGCAGATGTAATGCTTACACGCTTTACAGATATTTTTTCGGTGTTTCTCCCCGAAATCGGGGAGCTGGTTTCTTTTTTAAAAAACGGCGTTGGGTGGCCGGATCTCTGGGGTCAAACCGTGCGCGGGATATCAAACGCACCCCCGGACAGGCTTCTCCGGCTGGTCATGCTGCTGCGCGACATTGGAAAGCCATTTTGCTTTACAGAAATCCGCCGGGGCAGCATGCGCTTTTACGGGCACGCGGGGATCAGCGCCGAGCTTGCCGAACACGCGCTGCGCCGCCTGAAATTTGACCGCGCCACGATCTCCAAGGTCGGGGAATTGGTTGGCCTGCATGAAATCAAACTGATTCCAAGCGACAGGTGTGTCCTCCGGCAGCTCAGCCGGATAGGGGAGGCTCAGTTCCGACGGCTTTTGGTGGTAAAACGCGCCGATCTGGCGGCATTGGAAAATGCGAAGAGGGATGAGGCCATGCGGGAACTGAGCGGTGTGGAAAAATGCCTGGAACGGGTGCTGGCGCAGAAGCGGTGCTTTTGCCTGAAAGATCTTGCAATCGGCGGGCGCGACCTGACCATGGGCGGTATGCCTCAGGGTGTACAGATAGGAAACGCCCTGCGAACACTGCTGCAGCTGGTAATCGACGGAAAGCTTGAGAACACGCGGGACAGTTTACTGGCACATTGTTTAAAGGAGGGCTGGTTTGGGCATGAATATAAGCAAACAGAACGCCATGCAGATCGTAACGGAAATCAGCGAAATTATCCATCAGAATGTGAATCTGATGGACGAAAGAGGGATCATTATTGCCAGCACCGACCCAACCCGGATCGGTAATTTTCATGCGGGGGCTTCCCAGGTGATCTCCCGGAATCTGGAGCAGCTGATCATCCGCGACGACGCCGAATACACGGGAACTTTAAAGGGGATCAACCTGCCTATCCGTTTTGAGAATGAAATTGTCGGTGTCATCGGGATGACCGGGGAATACAACGAGGTTGTAAAATACGGGCAGATTCTGAAAAAGATGACGGAGATTCTGCTTCTGGAGAATTATTCGAAGGAGCAGAAGAAGATTGACGACCGTATCAGGGCCCGGTTCCTTGACGAATGGCTCTTTGAGGATGTGCCGCTTTACAGCCAGCAGTTTGTCGAACGCGGCGCGCGGCTCGGAATTGATATCACGATCCCGCGCAGGATTTTAGTAGCGGAAATCACCGATCTGAAAAAATACAGTGACAGTGCCGAAGGCCAGCGCAAGATTGATGAAGTCAATAAAATCGTACGCCGGCTGATGGAGGCCGATGCAAACAACGTATTCACAAAAACCGCCTCCCAGATGATCTGCCTGGTGCCGGCCTGCGGCGATTCCAAGATGCGCGCTGTCGCGCAGGCAATCCAAAAACAGATCAGGAATACTTCGGGGCTGTTGGTCATAATCGGGATCGACGCGTGCAGCCGGGTGCTGCACCAGGCCTATCTGAAAGCAAAGAAAGCCCTGCGTGCCTGCTCTCACACACAGGAGGGCAGCATCCGGTTCTATGGCGATATCAGTCTGGAAATTTTCACCGATGAAATTTCTCAGAGTTCAAAAAAAGAATTCCTCAAAAGAATCTTCCGGGGGATTCATGAGGATGACATTCCCTCCCTGATGCATCTGCTTCGGACTTATTTCAGTGCAAACGGCTCTATCAATGAAACAGCCGCCCAGCTTTATATTCATAAAAACACGCTGCAATATAAGCTCCGGCGCCTGCACGAGCAGACAGGCCGCGACCCCCGTTGCCTGTCGGACGCCGCTTTATTCTATCTTGCCATCCAGTTTTACGATCAAATATACGATGAACACGGCGATCTCTGACTGATATACCCAATAAACCGCCTTTGGCTTCTCATCTCTTGTTACATGTCACAATAATTGTGCATAGAATATGTCTCGCATAACATAGACGAACGGATGAATTTATTTTAAAATAATAATAAGTTTATCAAGAACTGCGGGATAAAAATATAGAATTCCCGCAATAAAAATGGAGGTAGAGCATATGTCTGGAATCGGATTGATCTTCGCGTTCATTGTTGCAATCATTGTCATGATCCTCGCAATTTCCAAACTCAAAATTCACCCGTTCTTATCAATTATGGGAATTTCCGTCATTCTTGGGCTGCTCGCCGGAATTCCGCTTGTAAACCAAACCGCCGCGGACGGCACCGTAACGCTCGGGCTTGCGAACGTAATCGGCGCCGGTTTTTCGGGAACCTTTACCAGCATTGGTATTGTCATTATTTTAGGGGCGCTGATCGGCACAATTTTAGAGGCTACCGGCGCGGCGCTCAAGCTGGCCGACCTGGTCATTAAACTTGTAGGCCCAAACCACCCGGAGCTGGCTGTGGAGCTGATGGGGTGGGTGGTATCCATTCCTGTCTTCTGCGACAGCGGATTTGTCATTCTGAACCCTATCCGTAAAGCAATGGTCCGCCGGACGGGCACAAGCAGCGTTGCAATGACCGTCGCGCTCTCCGCCGGCCTGTACGCCGCTCATGTGTTTATCCCCCCGACTCCCGGCCCTATCGCCGCGGCCAATACCCTGGGCATCGGGAATAACCTCCTGCTGGTCATGGGTCTCGGCGTATTGGTCTCCATTCCGGCTTTGATCGGCGCATATTTTTATGCAAAATATATTGGAAAAACCGTCAAATCTGCGGATGAACTGAACCAGGATGAAACCGTAAAGACTTATGAGCAGATTGTGGCGGAATACGGCAAACTGCCCGGTTCGTGGAGTTCCCTCGCGCCGATCATTGTCCCGATCCTTTTGATGGCGCTGGGTTCTATCGCTTCCATGGCCAAATGGGAAGGTGCGCTCTTTAACCTCTCTTCTTTCCTGGGCACGCCGATCATTGCGCTTGCTGCCGGTACGCTGTTCGGCATCTGGCTGCTGCATACATCACATAAAATGGATAAATTCTATGACCTGACCAATGATACGCTCAAAACAGTCGGCCCGATTTTGTTTATCACCGCCGCAGGCGGCGTGCTTGGCAAGGTGATCTCTGTTTCCGGGATGGTTGCTTTCATTACCGAGAATTCCTCTACGCTTGAAGCGATTGGCATCTTCTTCCCGTTCATCCTTTCGGCCATCCTCAAGTCCGCGCAGGGTTCTTCCACGGTAGCGATTACCACAACAGCAGGGATTCTTGCGCCTTTAATGGGTGCGTTGGGCCTGTCCTCCCCGGCGATGTCCGCCCTGACCGTTATGGCGATCGGCGCCGGCGCGATGACCGTTTCCCACGCGAACGATTCTTATTTCTGGGTCGTAACCAATTTTGGAGAAATGACACCGCAGCAGGGTTATAAAACCCAAACCTTAGTCACGCTGGTGGAAGGTATCTGTTCCATGCTGGGTGTTTTCATCCTTTCCCTCTTCCTGCGGTAAATCGTTTGGATTCCGTTTGCGGAGCTCACTGTGTGGGGCGGCAGCGCGGGCTGCCGTCCCACATGTTGTATACAAACAGTTTTTAAGGAGAATTTCAACATGAAAAAAGTATTGCTGATCCCGGATTCTTTTAAGGGCACAATGAGTTCCTCAGAAATCTGCTCCATTATGGAAGAGCGCATCCACGCCTATTATCCGTCCGCCGAAGTCATTTCCATCCCGGTTGCGGACGGGGGAGAGGGGAGTGTCGATTCCTTTTTGTCCGCTATGCGGGGCGAGAAAGTATGGGTTACCGTCAAAGGCCCATATATGGAGGATTTGCAGGCCTTTTACGGTTTGGTGGACGGCGGGGCCACTGCAGTGATCGAAATGGCGGCCTGCGCCGGGCTTCCGCTGGTAGGCGACCGGCTCTGTGCGGAAAAAACGACAACCTACGGCGTCGGCCAGCTGATGGAACACGCGATCAAAAGCGGCTGCAAAAAGCTGGTCGTCGGCCTTGGCGGGAGCGCCACCAATGACCTGGGCACAGGTGCCGCCGCCGCTTTAGGCGTCCGTTTTTTTGATGCCGACGGGAACCCGTTTGTTCCAGTAGGGGAAACACTCTCCAAGATTTGCAGGATCGACAAAAGTTCGCTGCCGCCGGAACTCAAGCAGGTCGAAATCATCACCATGTGCGATATAGACAATCCGCTTTACGGCCCAAACGGAGCGGCTTACGTATTTGGCCCGCAAAAAGGCGCGGACCCGGCCATGGTGGAATTTCTGGACGGACAGCTTCATGCAGCTGCGGACACTATCCGCGAGCAGCTGGATGTGGATGTGGCGCAGCTTCCCGGCGCGGGCGCGGCAGGCGGAATGGGCGGCGGGATGGTGGCCTTCTTCGGTTCCCGACTGCAGATGGGAATTGAGACGGTTCTGGATACTGTCGGGTTTGACCGTCTACTGGAGGACGCTGACCTGGTCTTCAGCGGAGAAGGGAAGATTGACTTCCAGAGCCTGCGCGGAAAAGTGGTCATCGGCGTGGCGAGGCGTACGAAAAAGCAGGGGGTGCCTCTGATTGCCGTTGTCGGCGATATCGGGGATGATATCGAAGGTGCTTATGAGGAGGGCGTTTCTGCAATCTTCAGCATCAACCGCGTGGCGGTCCCGTTTTCAGAGGCAAAAAAGCGCAGCAAAAATGATATGAGCCTGACATTGGACAACCTTATGCGGTTTATCACGCAGATTTCTAAAAATTGATTGAATTTGTGATTGGTTGACAATAGCATCCTGCATATTCTGTGAATAATTGGATTTTCGGAGCACTTTTATTTGCTTATTTGCAGCTTGAAGTTGACAAGGTTTCATTTTTTTGTTATTCTATAAAAAGAGCAACGGGGCTTTCCAGCCCCGTTGCTCTTTCTTTTTAAAAACCGGTTTTACGGTTGTGTTGCGCAAAACCGGATATCACAGGGAGGTCTTATCATGGTTATGACGGTTGCATCGGTCGCTCTGCCGGTGCACGAGAAACTTTTTATTCAAAAAAATCGGATTTTGCCGCCGGTTCTTTCGGAATCCGCAAAACGCGTTTGCGTCGTAACGGGAACGCATGGCGACGAGCTGGAAGGGCAGTATGTCTGCTTTGAACTGGGCCGCAGACTGCAAAGCGAGCGTGAACACCTGAACGGAATTGTAGATATCTACCC
>JAEXAZ010000187.1 GCA_023394255.1 Bacillota bacterium
GCCAGACCGTATTCGAATTTATCTAATGAATCCCATTGGAAAGGCACCACAGTTTTGCCGCTCTTATTAATGCAGCCGAACTTCCCGTTTTTTTCTGCTACTGCCAGACCGTCATGGAATGGCTGCGCAGAATCGTACTGCGGCTTAATGATGTCTTTCCAGTTGCTGTCCACAAATCCATACTGTCCATTTTGGTCAGAGATCAGGTACACGCCTTCCGAATATCCATGAACTTTTACTCCCTCTACAGACTCACAGACCTGCTCCGCACGAACAGGTATCCGGGCTGTCGATGAGGCTGCAAACGCTGTTACGCTCATCAAAGACAGATTCAATAAGCAGATCGCTGTGGTCAAAATTATTCTTTTACACTTCATGAATTTTCCTCCGTGCTACATTATTTAACTATATTTTACATGTATTACAGCCCAATCTCAATCCATATTTGGTAATTCTGTACAATTTCTACATTCAAGATAAAGAATACGGTAAGTCCGTATCCGTTTCTACATTTTTATAAAATGCAACGCTATGCGTATCAACAGGAAAAATAAATCTATATTCTAACCTTGAATCTAAATTCAAGGAGGTTAACCCCTATGTCAAAATCTATCCTGCACCAACTTTATTACGGCGACCTTAGTCCATCCCAGACGATCACGCCCCCGGACCCCCAATATGAGGAAACACAAACCAAGGCCAGCAAACTTCTGTTTCAGCTGCACAAGGAATTATCGGACAAACAGTTTCAACTGCTGGAACGCTATCTGGAATACCGCTCGGATTATTCTGACATGGAGCTGTCCGAAACGTTTGCGGAAGCATTCAGGATGGGGGCACAGGTGGCATTCGAAATACAAAACAGAGATGTTTCCAACTTCGGAAGCATCTCTGTTTCTGTTTGCGGGAGGAATGAGGATGATCAGGATCAGCACATGGAGTGACGTGCAATCACTCAAACCGGATAATGACCCCGGCCTGTATTTATTGCTGTCAAACCGCTTTAAACAGCTGCATCAAATATTCTGCTCCAATGGTTCTGTACCATTGGAGCGGTTTTCATTGCAGGAATATGGGGACCTGTTTGTCGTAGAAAACGGTTCGGAACTCACAGGCAAACTGTTTGAACAGGTCACCAAGCATACGATAGGCCAGAAAGATTATTATGTTGCTGTTTTCCTCTTTAACAATGAGGTTTGCAGCGACTTTTTAATTCCTGCGGAAAACTTGAACGACCATCAAATTCAACAATTAGAACAGGAGTTATAACCATGTTTGAAAACCCACGCTACATGACCAGAGGTATTGCAAAAACACTTCCCCTGTCACTCCAAATCATCCTATGGAGCATGATAGACAGCCTCAGACAATCGCAGGAGCTGGACTACCTCCAAGTGTTCCGCCTGTCTGCTGAGCGCAACCCTGACGGTGTCCTGCAACAGCGCATTGTACATTCGCAGGAGGTACCCCCGTATCAAAAGACGATTATGGTTGCCTGCGAATCGCCTGTGGACTGCAAGGTGTTTTGCATCGACGATGAGACGCATTCCACCATGCTCTATGCAGATGAATATTAAAAAGGAGCTTGATACTATGAACGAAAAAAGCATCATCCGAACGGAAGCATTATATAACGATGAAAAGACACACCGTTTCAGCCTGAAGAAATCCTGGGATAATTCCAAGCCCTCCGCCAGCATTATCATGATCGCTCCGTCTATACGGGCCAATGAGATTGCCATGGACATTACCAGTCTATACGTGCTCAACAACTGTTATCAGCTTGGGTGCGGTTCTGTGGACATCCTCAATCTCTATTCAAAATTGGACGCAAACCCATTTGAAAATTGTCCTGAAAATGATGAATGGATTTTAAAAAGCTGCCATAAAGCGGATCAGGTAATTCTCGGATGGGGCAAGGGACAGACACAAAAGTCAGTGGATAGCCGTATTCAGGAGGTTTTGACCATGCTGAAACCTTACAGGGACAAACTGTTTGAAATTGCGGATGTCAACGGGAAACGGGGTTTTCATCCGCTTGGAACCAGTGTACGGCTGAGATGGTATTTGGTTCCCTATCAATACCCGGAAAAAGAAAAACAGGAGCAGAAATCCGAATGATTTCTACGCTCCTGTTTCTGTGTTCCGCAGCATGTTTTTAACGCGCAGATATTGCAGAAATTCCTGCCGGTCGGATTCACTCCATTTGGAATAGTCGGATAACAACCGCATAATCTCCAACCCATCCTCTGAATGGCATAGTTCCCGGATTATATCGGAAATCCATTGTGGGACTTTATCGGCATACGCCTCTTCTCCCATGAGATAGGCCACGGATGTGTCCAATGCACCCGCAATTGCTTCCAAGCGTTTTAACGATGGTTTTGTGCGCCCCTGTTCAATATCACAGAGGAACGAGGGGGACAGCGCAGTTTTTTCACCCAAAGCTTTCAGCGTCATTTTCCGCTGTTTACGTAATGTTTTGATGTGTGAGCCGACTGTCAACGCTGATTCCTCCCCACAATTCGGTATGATCGTATTGATCTTAGTATAACAAAGAATCTTTCCTGTGTAAACCGCAATGATAATACGATCATATCGTATCGAATCCGTTATAACGTAGAAAGTGCATGGTTGTCCTTGTCTAATATTCTGTATATACGTATAATTAGTTTTGTGCAGAGGTGGTGACAAATGAGTATTGGACAACAGATCAAAAATATCCGGCAGGAACGGCATCTATCGCAGAAACAACTTGCGCAAATGGCTCAAATCTCCCCATCCTATCTATGTGATGTGGAAAAGGGGCGATGCAATTGTTCTATTAAAATTCTGAAAAGAATATCATTGGCGTTGAACGTGGAAATCGCGGAACTATTAAAATAACAGACAGAAATGAGGAGACTACATACGTGGATTTATATGCGCTGATTTGCCTGATTCTGGGGCTTCCCATCGGACTGTATTTTTATCACCTGATCAACAAGTACTTTACAATCTATTATTTTGGCTGCGGCGCGGTCTGGGGATTATTCTGGGGATGCCTTGTTGCGGGAGCGATTATCATGTTTTTACTGTTGGAATTCCTGAGAGCATTGGCAATCCCCGTCGCGATATTCTTTCTGGTACTCTGGTTGTTTACGCGCGGAAAGAAAAAGAACTCGGACGATCAGCAGCAATCCAAATAACAAACGCCCACAGCTTTTTATGGCTGTGGGCTATTATCATACGGAAAGGTGTTTATAATATGGAATTTATCCTGTTTTTTCTGGGATTTTTACTGACTCTGATGCTGGCCTACTACAATGATTTTTCTATGCATCCGGGCCGGAGACGCTGCCCATGCTGAACTTCCTGACTTCTGAAAAAGCAGTGGAATACTTTATGAGAGGCGTAAAACTGGCGGTCAGCGTTATTGCTGTCTGTTGCCGGGTCAAGAAGCCCTAGCACTGTGAAAGGTATGAGAAATCTCTACCTTTCTTTTTTTGCATTTAGCACTGACGATACTGACGATACTTTAATACGTAAACTTGGGTAAGGCTGCAATTATATAATGGTTTTTTAAAACGTCTAGAATTTTGCAGAATAAAAGGGTAAAATATTAAAAAAAGATTTATATCTATGGAGGTTATCATGTCAGAACATACATTAAGTTTGGCGAACATTGTAAATAACGCAACACAACCTAAATCTGGCCGCATAATGGATCTACGTACTCATGAGAGGCATTTGGAAAATCTGTTGGATCATTTATTTATCAGCAAAGAAATTTTTAAAGATGAAAATGGAAACTATGCATTTTCTGCTAAATACAAATCATTTGCTAATTTCATTTTTCATGAGTCACATCGTTCTGGCTCATTAATTCAAAAGCTATCCTCTCCAAAGTCTAAGGAACTTACATATGAAGATAAAATTGGATTTTATCACAGATATCTTTTATGGTTAAAAAAAGAATTACAAGGCAGGCTTGATAAATTTACAGGTTTTATTTCTGCCGATGCTAAAATTCAATTCATCGAAAAAGTCATGTCGACTTTTCCAGATGAAATGAAAAATGAAAAGTTGCATGTTATCGGAATGACAGATGAGCTTTTCGACATTAATGATAAAGATGCTCTATGTAATTTGTATAATCAAACTTTTTTAAAGGCTTTTTTAACTGAAGAATATCTGAATATGGAGGAAATCATTTTTTTAACTACGATGATTCAAAAGTTCTTGGATTATAATCTTGTGTTGGCAGAATGCAGATTACACGCTCAGATAAAAGAGGCAATTACACATGCGTCAATAATTGGAATTAATGAGCGAGCTTCGATATTAGCAGGATTGGCAAACGATCTCTGTATAGAAAATAATTTACTTAAAATTAACGCAGAATCAGAAATTAAAAACTATAAATCAAGTAATCAATCTAACAGTACTTTTAGTGATCATATAAAATGCGCTCAGAAAAAATTGAAGTCTCAGCTAGATGGACTGCTTTCCCAAGTCTCTGATCAAGTCAAAACAAATAGTGATGCGAATAAAGATGATGATGAAGATAAAAGGGATAGTAAGGCAACAATTATAGACGGATGCTTAGATTTGTATACTGAGGTTGTCTACGATCAATTAATTACACAATATATAAATGACCCCGATAATTCAAATCTAAAAAAATCCCTATACAAATAGCAAATTTGAAAGTCAGGTGCCCATTCGGATACCTGACTTTTTTTGTGCGACAAATTTAAATTATTTTTTGTCGTGGCTTATAGGATGCAGCTTGATATTATGGAGTTATAAAAGAAGGGGGTCGAAACCCAGAGATTTTTATGTGCAACAATTGAATACCCATCTAACGACAGGCTGGGAAATTGCCTTCCCTCTTAGGTGGTGAGAAGAATGTTAACCAGATGAATTTAAAAAAAAGGAGGCCATAAACATGGCACTAAGAGGTTATGATCCATATCAAGATAAGAACTCTGAGCAATACAAATCCGCTAGAGAACGATTTATGAAAGAAGAATCGGAGAGAGACCCTACCGGGTTAGAGAACCGAACCGAAGAGGAAATGAATATAGCATGGTGGAGCTTTGTAAAAAGGGAAAAAAGTAATATTGAATATGAGTATGCAAAAAACGCGAAAAAAAGAGCCGAAGAACGGGAGGC
>JAEXAZ010000278.1 GCA_023394255.1 Bacillota bacterium
CTTTTAATCATTGTGTACGGGCTGAGTTGGAAATGGCTCGGATTTTTTTTGAGTTCTTTTCTGTATTTTACCTTTCAGGCTCGTATATTGGATAAATCAACTGGAATTTTAAAAAATGCAGCTATCAGCTTTTCGCTGGTTGTATTCGTGTATTTGGTATTTGGGATGCTGTTTAGAGTAGATTTTCCGGAACCTTTACTGGAAATGATTTTGGGTTAGGGAGAATAGAATATGGATTTGAACGTTATTATAACAAATGCTGTTGCAGTTTTTCTTAATCCATCTACAATGCTGTTTGTAATAGTCGGCACATTTATGGGACTGGTATTCGGTGCGCTTCCCGGCCTAACTTCAACCATGGGTGTTGCGATTTTAATTCCGCTGACCTTTACGCTGGAGCCGGTTCAGGCGATCGGCATGATGTTGGGAACATATGTCGGAGGCATGGCCGGAGGTGCGGTATCGGCAATTCTGCTGAATATTCCGGGCACTCCGTCGGCCGTGGTGACCAGTCTGGATGGATATCCGATGGCCAAACAGGGGCGTGGCGCGGAAGCGCTGGGCTGGGCCGCCTTTTCTTCAGGGTTTGGCAGTATCATCAGTTGGCTGCTTCTCGTAATCCTTTCCCCTTACCTCGCAAGACTTTGTACGGGTTTTGGTTCTCCGGAATATGCGGCTCTGGCTTTTTTTGGATTGACGATTATTGCAGCGGTGTCCGGAAAATCAATTGTCAAAGGAATTATTGCAGGATTGATCGGTGTTTCGCTGTCTTTCGTAGGTGTAGATCCCATCTGGGGAGACCTTCGTTTTACATTTGGGAATATAAACCTGATGAGTGGCATCAGTACAATGCCTGCTCTGATCGGATTTTATTCGATCCCACAGATTTTGATGAGTTGCACAGATAAGAACAATACGGAAAAAGTTGATATTAAGCTAAATAATTTTGTCCCCTCGTTGAAAAAATTGTTGGGGTCGATGAGCAATATTTTCCGCTCCAGTGTAATAGGGACCCTTATTGGGATTATCCCCGCTACCGGTGGCAATATCGCTTCTTTTATCGCCTATGATCAGGAAAAGCGTTTTTCAAGAGATCCGGAAAGTTTTGGAAAGGGAAACGAACAGGGAGTTATCGCTTCGGAAGCCGCCAACAATGGCGTCTGTGGGGGTGCGCTGATTCCGATGCTGACACTTGGAATTCCAGGTGACAGCGTCACGGCTGTGTTACTTGGCGGTTTGATGATTCACGGATTAAAGCCCGGCCCTGCATTATTCCTGGAATCCCCGGATGTTGTCGTTGGAATTTTCACGACGTTATTTATAGCGACAGTGGTAATGGTTCTGATCCAAATGGTTGGAATTAAACTTTTTATCAAAGTGCTCAATATCCCGGTTCATTATTTGACCGCCGCACTGGTCATTCTTTCGCTGGTCGGATCGTATGCGCTGCGTAATAATTTTTTTGATGTTATTTTGACGCTGGTGCTGGGAATGCTGGGATTTTTTATGGCAAAAGCCAAATTCCCAATGGCGCCAACAGTTTTAGGCTTGGTATTGGGCGCTATGTTTGAAGGCGAAATTCGCCGTTCACTGAAAATGAGCGCCGGTGCAGTTTCAATTTTTTTTACAAGACCAGTTTCCTGCATAATTATTTTAATTGCGTTAACGGTTGTAGTGACTAATATCGTGAAAGCATTTAGAAAACAAAATGAAATGCAGTAAGATGTTTCATTTCCGCTATATACGGGTTTCCGAATTTTCTGTTATGAACATTCATACCGAAATAACCCCGCAGATCGGCTCATGAGCCGATCTGCGGGGTTATTTCACCTATTCCCAATGGAATACAAAAGCATCTTTTCCCGCGAAACACTGTTTCAGACAGCGGAAAACGTCTTTCTTGCTACTCCCAGTTCCTCGTTTGCCGGAATGGCCAGCACTCTGACCGAAGAATCTGCTGTGGACAGAATCTGTATCCCACCCGGTAAAATTTCCGTTTTTTCAGCCAGCCGGATACCCAGATGGCTGATTTGGCTGCAAACTTGAAACCGCAGGGCGGAGTCGTTTTCGCCGATTCCGCCGGTAAAGGCCAAATTGTCCAGCCCCCCCAGTTCCGCATAAAAAGCCCCAATGGATTTCACAATACCGTTGCAAAAGTGATCGATTGCCAGTTTTGCCCGGGGGTTGCGATCTGCCGACTGCCAGAGCTCCCGCATGTCATTCCCTATGCCGGAAATCCCCAGCAGTCCGCCCTGCTTGCACAGCCCGTTCAGGATTTCCTCTTCGCTCAGGCCCCGCTTTTTTAAAAAGGGGAACACATACGGGTCCACATCCCCGCACCGGTTGGCGTGGCAAATACCGGTTTGCAGGGAATACCCGAATGTCGTATCCACGCTCCTGCCGTCCTCTATGGCGCACAGCGAGCAGCTGCCGCCGAGATGGCAGGAGATCAGCTTCCCGGTGGAGCCGTCCATTTCGATAAGGGTATCCGCAATGTAGCTATGGGACGCTCCATGATACCCCATACGTTGGAACCCATACGTTTGATACCACTCGTAGGGAACCGCGTAGATCCGGCGTTCCAGCGGAATCGTTTCGTGAAACGCCGTCTCAAAAGCGCCCACTAACAATGCGTCGGGCAACAGCCTGCGGAAATGGGAGATGGCTTCCAGATAAGGCCCATTATGAGCGGGTGCAACATCCAATACCTCCCGCATGGAGGAGATTACGGCTTCATCCAGCACATGGACCCCGTAGTAACCGGCGGCCAACACCGTTTTGAAACCGACTCGCTCAATCTGCTGCAGATCCTTTAATGCGCCCAGTGCGGCATCCCCGCTGAGAAGCTGGTCCAGGAACAGTTGGATACCCTCCGTGTAGGAGGGGATATCGACCGGTTCAAGATGCGTCCGCCCGCCCGTATTTGGATTGGAATAGGTGAAAATCCCGCTGTTTTTACGGCCAATGCGTTCAACTTTTGCTTCGGCCGTCACGGCCTCTGCCGGCATGTCAAAAAGCTTGAATTTGAGGGAGGTACTGCCTGCGTTACATACAAGAAGATACATTTGCTTTCTCCTTTTTTATTCCTGACCACGCCGAATGGTTTTGAGTCTGATAAAACCAACAGCCAAGAAGCAGCCCGGCCGCCATCTCGCCGCCTGAGCAGCTGCCGACAGACAATAGGTTGTCGATCGCTGACTTCAAATCATATTCGCCGAAGGTCGCCCGAAGCAGCCGGTCCAGCAGTTCGAAGTATGCCCCCTGCGCGGCGGCTGTCAGATAGCAGGCGCTCACGCTTGTAGTACGTGCCCACGCAAGCCGCCCCAATTTCTGACACAAGTCCGCGCGGAAGGTCCCGCCGCCCGGCTGACGCGTCCAGCAATAGAAGAATCCTGTCAGGATGTCGTCTGCGGAGGGCGTCAGCCCGGCTCCAAGCCCCAGAAGACCCGTCAATGCCTGCCGGCTTTTTTCAGGGTCCTCCGCGGCAATGTTTTTCAGAAGTTTTTCAAAATTCCGATAAGCCCGAAGCTGCAAAGGGTCCTTGCCGATCATGTTTCCGTTCGGAAGATCCGACGCCAGGTTCGTTAGCCCCACATTTTTTCTGCGCTGCAAAAGGAGCGCCTGAGCCTGCTTCCAGCAGCAGGCCTTTTCCCCCCAGCGCAGGGGTTCCTGCCGCTGCGGAACAGCCGCTTTCGGCACGGTCAGCTGCAGATTCGCCGTAGGGAAAACCAGGCCGTCAGCCTCAAAGCAAACCTCCATGCCAACCCGCAGGCGTTCCCGGATTCGTGCCAGCGCCGTGTCGGGAAGCGCCACCCCGAAGGGGATGCTGCCGTATGCTTCACCGCAGCATAAAATCAACTGATTCGGCCCCATCGCCAGATAAAGCGCCTTTGCGTAGATGCTGTGCACCGTTCCGTGCTGACCCTCCGACATGGCATGGTACACATCCCTTCCCGCTGCCGTACAGGGGTAAACACAGACCGCCGTTTCGCAATTAACGCACATCTTCCGTGCGAAGTGTCAGGCTGTTGCCGCCGCGCCGAAGGACGATGTTCTTTTTCCAGCTGTCATCGTCTTTTTGCGGATAATCGCTGCGATAAAAAACGCCGCGGCTTTCTTTTCGCTCCAGAGAAGCCGCTGCTTGCATCTGCGCTGATTCAATCATATTTGTGCAGGTGATTCGCAGACCGGCATGCTCTTTGGATATGCCGCACAACTGCTTCTTCAGCACGTTCAGACGTGTCAGGCAGGTGCGCAAACCGATTTCGTTCCGGACGATGCCGAGTCCGGCGGATATCGCAGCCCGAATTTCTTCATAAACCCTCATATCTTCCGCACCGGAGCCGCCGCCCTGCTGCATCAAGGCATAGGCATCCAAGTGCGTTTGGGCCAAATGTTCCGCAAGCGCACGGTCTGCCTGACGGCCGGACCCGCACTCATGCGCGGATCCGCCGGCGACAGTACCGAACACAAAAATTTCTGCGCCTGCGCAGCCGCCCAGCCGATTGGCCCCATGTACCCC